>DATGUX010000050.1:0-6767 GCA_035300985.1 Fodinibius sp. | reverse complement strand
ACTAAGGAAGTGCCCTTAAATGGTCGCAGCAGCCTGACTGTTTCCTTGCAATCTCAGGCCGTATCCGGAGAGGAAGTAGTCGTTGTCGGTTATGGGACCCAGCAAAGAGCTGATCTAACCAGTAGCATAGCCACCGTTGATGTGGAAAAAGTTTTTGAAGCTCGGCCTATTTCCGATATTGGCAGCGGATTACAGGGGAGTGTTGCGGGGCTTACTGTCAGAAACTCTACCGGTGAAATTGGCACCAATCCAAGTATTACTCTGCGTGGATTACAAGGCTCTCTAAATGCCCCTGGAGCCCAGCCACTTATTTTAGTGGACGGGGTTAAGGTGCCAAGCCTGAATCAGGTTAATACGCATGATGTTGAATCTATTTCAGTATTGAAAGATGCAGCCTCAACGGCTATTTATGGGACCGAAGCGGCCTGGGGAGCTATCTTGATTACCACAAAATCAGGCAAAAGAAATATGGAACCACAGGTAAGCTATTCAAGTAATTTTTCATTCTCTACGCCAACAGCGGTACCGGAAGTTGCGCCAGCCGCAGATGGTGCGGAAATGGCCTTTTCAGCACTTCAGCGTATAGATCCCTCGACCGATGTATTTGGAGTCGTTGGCATGTATTTTGACCAGGAAGGCATCCAAAAAATGCGGGAGTGGGAAGAGCAGTATGGAGGACAGAATTTAAGCGATGAGATGGTTATGGGCCGCGACTTTGAGATTAGAGACGGACGGTTATTCTTCTACCGTCCATGGGATGCCGGTGACAAATATTTAAGAGATTGGACGCCCAGCCAGGAACAATATTTAAATGTTGCGGGTGGGACTGAAAGTACCAGCTATAACCTTGGATTAGGCTACGTAAATAAAAAAGGGATCGTTGATATAGGAAATGATAAGTGGAGGCGATACAATATTAATGCCAGTCTTCAAACTGCAGTGAATGATTGGTTAGACTTACGTGGTAAGTTTAAGTTTGCGCAGCGAGAGCGAACGGAACCTAATACTGAGAAGGGCTCAACTTACAACGACTGGTACTACCTGTATCGCTGGCCACGCACTTATCCTTACGGAAACTACGAGGGTAAGCCCTTTAGAAGTGCTGTGACGAGTATGAAACAAGCCAAAAAAGCTGAACACACTTCAACGTTGACACGGGTTTCTACAGGAGCTACGGCTAATCTTGCCGATGGCCTGACGGTTGATGCTGACTTTACTTATAACCGCAGAAACGGGCAACAACATAATACCGGCGGTAAATTTCAAGGCTACAACTTTTGGGCCGGCGGCGGAAGCCTTAACTATGGTACCTACACCGGCTCCAGCTTTAATAACGTAAATTATAGTTCCGGCTGGAACAGAAGAGTCAATTTCCGTTCGGTTATTACCTATGAACAGGATTTTGATGAGCATTCCTTGAAAATTATGGGAGGCGGTGAAGGAGAGATGTATGAATATTGGTCGCAATATTCTGAACGTCGTGGCTTGCTCGATCCGGATAAAGGAGAAATAGATCTGGCCATAGGCGATCAATATGTTAATGGCTCTCATGGACAGGATGCTACTTTAGGCTTCTTTGGACGCCTGAATTATTCTTTTCAGGATAAGTACCTTCTCCAAATCAACGGTAGGTTTGATGGTTCTTCTAACTTCCCGTCTAATAAGCGTTGGGGCTTTTTCCCGTCTGCATCTGTTGGATATAAAATCAGCGAAGAATCTTATATGGACTTCGCCAAACCGGCACTAACATTCCTTAAAGTCAGAGGATCCTATGGATCTGTGGGAAATAACTCAGTAGGCTACTACCCCTATATCGCCACGATGAGTAATACCGGTTCTGGCTGGTTAGTTGGTGACAGTGAAACCGAGACTACTTTTGGTACGCCAAGTGCCATTTCAAGCTCATTAACCTGGGAAACGGTCACTACGCTTGACATTGGGGTAGATGCAAGAATGTTTGAGGATCAGTTGAGTTTTACCTTCGACTGGTACAATCGAACAACCAGTGATATGCTATCGGCCGGTGTAACCTTGCCTTCTACTTTTGGAACCAGTTCTCCCGAAAGAAACTATGGTGAGCTTCAAACCCGAGGTTGGGAGCTGGAAATAGGCTGGAATCATTCCTTAGGTGAAGACGCCTTTATAAGCATTGAAGGAAATCTGTCAAACTTCACTGAGGAGATCACTAAATATGCCAATACTACAAAAAGTATCGGCAGCTATTACACCGGGCGGATATTAGGTGATATATGGGGTTACGAAACCGACCGGTTCTTTACCCGAGATGACTTCCAGAAAGATACCGAGGGCAATCTTATTACCAATGATGAAGGAGAATACGTTTTGAAGGATGGTACTCCCGACCAGGACCTTTATGAGAGCGGATGGTTCTCCTATGGACCTGGTGATATTAAATACAAAGATATCGATGGAGATGGAAAGATTACTTATGGCGAAAATACTGTCGGTAATTCCGGTGACCGTAAAGTTATTGGTAATTCAACTCCCAAATATCAATATGGATTACGTATCAGCGGAGGCTGGAAAGGCTTTGATCTAAGCATGTTCCTCCAAGGTGTGGGCAAACGAGACTACTGGGCGAACGGTCCAATGTTTGTACCCGGCTGGAGAGCAGGCGAAGCTTGGTATGATCATCAGATGGACTATTGGACACCCGAGAATCAGGACGCTTTTTATCCGCGCCCAACCAGTCACAGTCAGTCAAATGCAATTCGTAATTTTATGCCACAAACACGATATCTACTCGATATGTCATATTTGCGCATGAAAAATATCACCATTGGCTATACACTCCCGGTAAGTCTTATGTCGCGCGTTAATATTGAAAAGTTGCGCATATACATAAGTGGGGAGAATCTTTTCGAATTTGATAATCTGGGGGATATTCCCATAGATCCGGAAACAGGCATTGCTCCGGGATCGGCCAGTTGGACCGGGAGTTTTGGCCGAAACTATCCTTTCCAGAGAGTAGTATCTGTGGGCTTAAATTTGACTTTCTAAACTACAAAAACACGCTGTTATGAAATACGCATTAAATATTACGGTACTGGCTCTATTTTTCATAGCTATGGGCGGTTGCGATGATTTTCTTACCCAACCTCCGAAAGATACGATGACTGATGAAACCTACTGGACAAATGAAAATAATGTCCGTTCCTTTGCATGGGGCTTTTATACGGGTTATTTCCAGGGTTATGGCTCGGGGTTTGCTTGGGGTGATTATTTTAGTGGCCAATCTTTAAATGATGATTTTGCCCCTACTACACCTCCGGACTTTATTCAAAATGTGCCAACATCCGGTGGCGGTTGGACCTTTTCCTGGGTTCGAAAGGCAAATGTCTTTATTGATCGAGTTAAAGAAGTGCCTATGGAGCAAGAAGCTATCGAACATTGGACAGGTATTGGCCGGTTTTTCCGTGCCCTGGAGTACAACGATTTAGTTAAGCGGTTTGGCGACGTGCCTTGGTACGGCGAATTGCTGGAAGAGGGTGAGGAGGAAAAGCTGTACAAAAAGCGCGATCCTCGCACCACGGTGTTGGACAGTGTGTTGGCTGACTTTCAGTATGCAGTGGAAAATGTACGCGAGGATGATGGAGCAGATAAGCTGACCGTCAATAAATATGTGGTGCTTTCTTTCATGTCCCGCATATTCCTGTATCACGGTACTTATCTAAAATATCATGAAATAGACCAGGATAAGGCGCGTGAATATCTGCAAGTAGCCAAAGAAGCAGCGGCTCAAGTTATGAGATCTGGGCGTTATTCAATTGCAAATGATTATCGCGGATTATTTAATTCTATGGATTTGTCGGGTAACCCTGGAATCATTTTATACCGTAAATATGAGGAGGGCGTGCTCACCCACAGTTTGAACTCCTACTCAAATAAGGAACCCCAAACCGGACCCTCAAAAGATGCCATTGAAGCCTATCTTGCTGATGATGGACTGCCCATAACTATTTCACCCAAATACCAGGGAGATAAGTCGATTGAGGATGTAATGGCTAACAGGGACCCTCGGATTACGGAGACTTTTGTACAAGAATTGCGATTAAATGGACAGGCAAGCAATTATTCGACTTCCGGATATGCCCAACATAAATTCCTTAATGAGGATATTGCCGACTTGCCCATTGGCGTTTCCAATGATAATCCTACGGATGGTCCGGTTATTCGATATGGTGAAGTGCTCATGAATTATGCTGAAGCAGCTGCTGAGCTGGCCACTTTAGGGGGACCTACGCTGACCCAGGAGGACTTAAATAAGTCTATAAATGTACTGCGAAACCGTCCCGGTATAGATATGCCCGCCTTGCAGGTGATGGGTAATCAGCCGGCGGTGAACGGACAAACCTATGACGATCCCGAACGCGACCCCTCAGTTTCACCAATAATTTGGGAAATCCGTCGTGAGCGGCGGGTGGAGCTGATGATGGAAGGTTTCCGATTGGATGACCTTAAACGCTGGAAAAAGCTGGAATATGTTGATACCATTGAGAACAAGGATATTAACCGTGGAGCATGGGTTGATTTGTCGGGGTATCCAGAATCCGTTGCTAAAAATATCCACGTAGAAAATGAAGCTGAGGAAGGATATATCGTTCCAGCCTATAAAGATGCTTCGCAACGAACTTTTGACGATCCCAGAGTTTATCTGCGGCCAATACCGTTGGATCAAATCACACTTTATAAAGAAAATGGTGTTGATTTGGAACAGAATCCCGGCTGGTAGTGAACAGCGTTAAATAAAATCTTTAAAGTAGCGGTATTTTGAAGATTCTAAAATGCCGCTACTTTTTATTTTTATTACTCTTCTTTTGGTTGATAGCATCCTTATGTCTTCTACATTTATATTAGATTTTATCCAAAGCTCTAACAGTTTAATACATAAATTTAAAAGGGAAAGAAATATTCCTTTTATCTTGATTGTTCTTTTTTGTGGAACAGTGATTATGGGGTGTACTGCCCAGCGGCCTGTCAGTGAGGGAGTACAGGAAAGCGCGGCCGGAAAGGAGCAAGCCATAGCTGACAGCCTTCAAATACCTGAAACGCCCCGTGAATTCCGGGCGGTTTGGGTGGCCACGGTGGCCAATATTGACTGGCCTTCAGAGCGGGGATTGCCGGTAGAAGAGCAAAAAAAAGAGCTGATTCAGATTTTAAATCGGGCGGCGGCGATGAATATGAATGCGGTGATCTTTCAGGTGCGCCCGCATGCCGATGCAATGTATGACTCACAATATGAACCCTGGTCAGCCTATCTGACCGGACAGATGGGAGAAGCCCCCGTACCCTATTACGATCCCCTGAAGTTTGCGGTTCAAGAGGCCCATAAACGCGGACTGGAACTGCACGCCTGGTTCAATCCTTACCGGGCCCATCATCCATCTGATACCAGCCGGATATCAGAAAATCATATCAGCAAGACGCATCCTGAGATGGTGCTTCAGTATGGCGATTACCAGTGGCTGGATCCGGGGCTGAAGGAGGTTCAAGAGCTGAGCCGGAACGTCATTATGGATGTGGTCAAACGCTACGATGTGGACGGGATACATTTAGATGATTATTTTTATCCCTATCCATCTTATGCCGGAGGTAAGGAGTTCCCTGATTCTCTCAGCTGGCAAAAAGCTTTGGCAAAGAATCCCGACCTCAACAGGAACGACTGGCGCCGCAATAATGTGGATGCGTTCATTAAAACGGTCTATCAAAGTATTAAAGAGGCAAAACCGTATGTGAAGTTTGGCATCAGCCCCTTTGGAACCTGGCAGCCGGGTTATCCGGCCCGAACTGGTGGTTTTAATGCCTATACCCAGCTATATGCTGATGCGCGGTTATGGCTGCGCGAGGGGTGGGTGGATTACTTTACGCCCCAAATTTATAATCGCATTGACCGGGTTATTCGTCCTTTTCCCGTTATGCTGCAGTGGTGGACCGAACAAAACCGGCACGACCGGCATATTTGGCCGGGACTGTACACCAGCAGGGCTGCCGGTAAAAAGGGTTGGCCTACCGAAGAGATTACCGGGCAGATTTATATTGCCCGGGGACATCCGGGCGTAACCGGGAGTGTGCACTTCAGCATGCGGAGTCTGTTACCGCAGTGGAGCCCATTAGTGGCAGATATAACGTCCGGCCCTTATGCTTTGCCGGCACTGATACCGACCTCTCCGTGGATCGATAAAGTTGCTCCCGCAAAGCCATCAGCATCGATACAGCAATATGCCGAAAAACTGGTGATTGAGCTACAGCCAAAGCAAGAAGAGGCCCGCTGGTGGACTATTTGGTCTAAGACTAACGGCCGTTGGGCGCTGGATATCATTCCCGGATCGAAGCAGGCCTTTACTCTTCATGGGACTCAGGCAACTGTTTGGCCGCAGACCATAGCAGTGTCAGCAGTGGACAGAAATGGTAATGAGAGCAAGCCAAGAATACTGGAAATTTCTGAAGATAGTTTTGAGCAAGGCAAAGGATCACTCGGCCGGGTTAATTCGGCAGTGCTGGAAGCTCCATCACTCAATATAGTAAAACGTAATGAATGGGGGCCGCCACCGGGAGGTTTTGCAGCCAACGCAGTACGCAGGAATCTTACGAAAGGTGATGACCTCCGGTTTCGCGATTTAAAGTTGAAGCTTAAAAAGATGATTTCCGGAACGGATACTGCACCGGATACGGCCCGCATTGTTCTTAGCCGGAATGAAGTAACGGAAGAGTTAACCTTTGTCGAGGGGGAAGCTTTTAACTGGAAT
>DATGUX010000049.1:0-3441 GCA_035300985.1 Fodinibius sp. | reverse complement strand
GCCAGTGGAATGGCAAAGGCATTATAACCGGTAGCCCAGAACAGGTTTTGGATCATCTTTTTATAGGTAGATTTTGCCAGCTGGATGACCGCAGCCACATCGTTGGGGTTACTATCCGTAAGGATAATGTCAGCTGTTTCAACTGCTACATCTGATCCGGCCCCGATGGCAATACCTATATCAGCCTGGGCCAGGGCAGGAGCATCATTGACTCCGTCGCCAGTCATGGCTACTTGTAGCCCGCGGGACTGTACCTCCTTGACCTTCTCTGCCTTTTCATCAGGTAATACCTCGGCAAAAACTTCATCAAGGCCCAACTGATCCGCTACAAAGTTGGCTGTCTGCTTGTTGTCGCCTGTCAGCATCATGCAGCGAATGCCCATGCGATTGAGCTTATCGATGGCCTCGTAGGAGCTGTCACGTATCTGGTCACCCAGGGCAATAGCGCCTTCCAGCTGTCCGTCGATAATCACAAATACCACTGTTTTTCCCTGGCCGGAGAGTTGCTCATACTGCTCGCGCGGCAATTCCATATTTTGTTCTCTCAAATAGCCCGGGCTCACTACCGACACCTGCTGACCATTTACGATTCCTTTAATTCCTTTGCCTGAGATGGAACTAAAATCGTCTACGCCATAGGTTCCATCAGCCGCCTCCAAAATTCCTTTTGCCAGGGGATGTTCCGAGTGTTGTTCTACCGACGCCGCTATTTTAAGTACTTCATCCTTTGGGTAAGATTCTCCAAAGCTTATCAGATCGGTAACGCCAAATTCACCTTTGGTCAGCGTTCCGGTTTTGTCAAAAATGAGGGCATCAATATTTCGGGCCTGCTCGAAGGCTGTACGGTTACGAATGAGGAAGCCGTTGCGGGCAGCCTGGGAAGTAGATACTGCCACCACCAGTGGCACCGCCAGCCCCAGTGCATGGGGACAGGTAATTACCATGACCGTAACTGTGCGCTCCAGGGCAAAGACAAAACTTTGACTCGACCAGAAGGTCCAGCCCCAAAAGGTGAGGGCCCCGGCCCCGAGGGCGATAAAGGTTAGCCAAAAGGCGGCCCGGTTAGCCAGGTTTTGCGTTCGGGATTTACTCTCCTGGGCCTCCTCAACCAGTTGAATAACTTGTGAAAGAAAAGAATCTTCACCCGTTTTTTCGACTTTGATTGTTAGTGAGCCTTCTCCATTGATTGCCCCGCCAATCACCTCATCTCCCTCTGCTTTGGAAACGGGTTTGGATTCACCGGTCAGCAGGGATTCATTCACTGATGAATCTCCGTCCTGTACTATGCCGTCTGCAGGAATCTTTTCTCCCGGTTTGACCAGGAGGCGATCCCCGATCTGTAACTTTTCGAGGGAAATATCTTCGGTAGAGCCGTCTTCGCCGATGCGGTGAGCCTCGCCGGGCATCAGTTCGGCCAGCTCTTCCAGGGCACGGGAGGCACTCATCACCGATCGCATTTCTATCCAATGACCGATCAGCATAATATCCACCAGCGTAGCCAGTTCCCAGAAAAAGACCTCGCCTTCCACACCGAAAACCACAACGGTACTGTAAACATAGGCTACCGTGATGGCAATACCTATGAGCGTCATCATGCCCGGCTCTTTCTTCCTGATCTCCTGAATTAATCCCTTTAAAAATGGCCATCCGCCATAGACAAAAACAAAGGTGGAGAGCACAAAGGAGAGATACAGATCGCCGGAAAACCTTAGTGTTTGCCCCAATCCGACCAAATCCTGCAGCATATGCGATAGCAACAGGATCGGAATGGTGACGATGATCGATATCCAGAACCGCTTTTTAAAGTCCTCCAACATATGGGCATGATGATCGTGATGCTCCTGTTGGCTATCGCTACTGTGCTTTTCAGATTGCTGCGTATGATTGTTTTGCTGAGGGTTCATCGGCTCCATTATTAATTTGCTACTGATGCATATTACAGCTATGACCGACTCATAGTAAGGTATCTTTAGCAGGTATTTCTTATAAAATTATGGCTATTTGTTATATTTTTTTTAGAATTCAGGGCTTAGTGACGATTTAAATTCGAGCTAAATAATTATATGGTACCTAAAATAAGAGCCCTTTAAAACTCCCTTCCCGGCCGAATCCCTCCGGAACAATCGGGATCGGGAGGGGCGAACGGGTTAATAGGGCAAAATAAATACAAGAGTCCGAGCGGAGTAGGTTCAAGGTGTTCCCTGGGCGTAGCCAAGCTACTTTGGCGTCATGGGCCCTTACGCGCAGGTTGGCTCAATCCGCAATGTGTTATTGATATTGAGTGGTGCTGAGGCCACTAATAGCTCAATAACTGTTCCAGCCGTTCTTCCAGGCGGCTGTCGGCCAAATAGCCCTTTTCCAACTCACGGTTAAAGGGGATGGGAATATCCAGTGAGGAACAACGCAAGACCGGCGCATCCAATTGCTCAAAACACTGTTCGCTGATGAGCGATGAGATTTCGCTCATGGGTCCGAGGGTAGTGGAAGGCTCCTGCAGCAGCAGCGCCCGGTTTGTTTTTTTCACAGATTGCTGCACGCTTTCAAAATCCAGTGGAACCAGGCAGCGCAGATCCACAATTTCGATGCTGATATCTTTGCTCTCATACATTTCTGCCACCTTCTGTGCCCAGTGCACGCCCATTCCGTAGGTAACGATAGTAGCATCCCGGCCTTCGCGATGGACTCTCGCTCTGCCAAGCTCTTCAGGCACACAATAGTCAGGTGTCGTCTCGCGGATGCTTCGGTAAAGCTTTTTATGTTCAAAGAACAGAACCGGATTAGGATCGTATAACGCACTATACAGCATATTTTGAGCATCGGCTACGGTGGCCGGCACTACAATCTTAAGTCCGGGATGCTGCATAAACCAATTTTCGGGTGATGCTGAATGGAAAGGACCGGCCCCAACACCCGCACCGTGTGGCGCCCGGATGGTAATATTCAGCGGAGGCGTCCACCGGTAGCGGGCTTTGGATATATTATTGATTATTTGATTAAATCCGCACGAGATAAAATCTGCAAACTGCATCTCCACCACGGGCTTATAACCTTCCATAGCCAATCCTACAGCGTTGCCCAGCACGCCCGCTTCCATAATGGGTGTATTGCGAATACGTTCTTTGCCAAATTGCTCTACAAATCCTTCGGTAATCTTAAATACGCCACCATATTCGGCAATATCCTGGCCCATGATGATAAACTCTTCATCTTCTTCAAATGCTTTTTTCAGGCTAAACTGAATGGCGTCAACAAAACGTTTTTCGGAAGAATGGCCGTTAGGGGCCGGTTTTTTGGGGAGGTTTGGCGGTGCAAAGAGACGATTCTCTTCTTTTTGGCGATCAAATGCAGGTTCTTCAGCTTCAAGAGCCCGATCCAGCTCCGGTAAAAAAGATTGATCCACTTCTTCCTGGAGCTGCTGTAGCTGACCCTCATCTGAATCAA
>DATGUX010000048.1:0-19688 GCA_035300985.1 Fodinibius sp. | reverse complement strand
GAAACACGACGTTCAGCCCAGACGGCTATGGCTGCAGAGTTGAGCAGCATAAATAACGCGACTCCTAATACAATATATGATGTAGTAGTGACTGGCTCCATGAAATAATATAGTTTACGCTTTTGTTACTTTTTGCTGCTCGATGGGTAGTTGAACACCCTTTTCCTCATCCATTCGCTCGTAAGTAATATCGCCAAGAAGCTCAATCCGGCTGCTTATTTCGGAGAAAATAGCACGCGAATGTTCATAGCTAAATGCTAAGCCGAGACGGTCGGAAAGATGGTTGAGGAATTCCCAGATTGGCAGACAATCTACTTTATTTTCTTCACTTACCCAGTTATCGAAATTGGTTCCGTAGCGGTCCAGTCGGCCTTTGGACATCTCCAGATTTAGCCGGCGATTGGTATACTTCGTTTCCTTGGCAGGGTAGGAGCGCTGGATACGTCCATCAATGCTTATATAACTTGCAGCATGCTCTGCCACGCATGTAATGGGGATAACCAAGTCGGCTAACTTTGTTGTATCATTTTGATTGGTATCCAGGGAAATGAGATATTTCCCGTCAAGGTCACCTTCAGAAAGGACATCGCGCCCGACCAGATCATCTGAGAGTACGACCACTACTTCTGCAGCTTCTACAGCTCTTTTCAGTTCGCCCTGGTTGGTTTCATCCAGGCCAATTAATCGGCAACCATTGGTATTTGGGGCCTGGTCATCCGTAAGGAGGAAATCATCTCCGGCGCCGGGATTAATATGTGGGGTGAATTTGGTATTGGCTGCACCCAGCAGGTTGAAGAATTTATTTAAAATGTAATTTTCTTCAACCGAGGCGTGAGGGGTGCCAATTACTGCCAGTTCGTTGCTATCATGCGATTCTAATACTTCGGCAAATGTTTCAATGGCATTATTCCAGGAAGTATTAGTTTGATTGGAAGCATCCAGTTTTATGGAAGGCCGTGAAAGGCGGTTTTCGTTGAAAAGGCGATTGGCTTCCCGGCTTACATCCGGCATCCAATAATCGTTGACCTCCTCATTATGACGGGGCGTAATGCGCAGCACCAGGTTGTCACGGGTCCAAAGATCTACATTGCAGCCTTTGGCATTGGTAATATCGATGCTTGGCGTTTGGTTCATCTCCCAAACGCGTGCTTTAAAGCGAAAATCGGTGCCCGTCAGTGCACCTACCGGGCAAATATCGACGGTATTAAGCGAGTAGGGGTCATCAAAGGTTTCAGAAGGCGCCGTCATGGGATAATTGTTATCTCCGCGAGAGACGATAGTCAGCTGATGCGTCTCGCTGATCTCCTCAGTAAAGCGAACGCAGCGCGTACAGTTAATACAACGCTCGGCATCGAGGGTAACACGTGGCCCAAGCTGTACACGCTTGGGACGGTGGACCTTCTTTACTTCAAACCGACTGCCCTCAGGTCCGTATTTATAGGTTTGGATCTGCAGCGGACATTCACCGGCCTGATCACAAATAGGGCAGTCCAGCGGGTGATTGATCAGGAGAAACTCCATCGTATCCTTCTGAGCACGCTCAGCTTCCTCAGACGTTTCCTGGGTTTGGATGACCATTCCATCCTGAAGTTTGAGCGAGCAGGAGATCTGAGGGTTAGGGAACCAGCGTACTTTACGCTCCCCGTTGTCATCCAGCTCATACTCTCCGGTCTCTTTATCTTTAAGATACTGTCCGGCTTTGACCATGCACTGCCGGCAATTACCCGGAATCGACATGGAAGGATGATAGCAGAAGAAGGGCACTTCTTTACCCAGATCCAGGATGAACTGGAGTGCCATATGATCTCCTTCGAATTCGTATCGCTCGTTATCTATAAATACTTCAGACATCGGATTTTAGTTTATGGTTTTGGGACGTTGGTTGAATACGTCTCAAATAAAAGTTCAAAAACTTTAATTTAAATTTAATAGTTATGGATTATTCGCTATCACATCAAACAGCAGATAATGAATAAAATAACTATGCCACGGCGTGGACCGACTTTTTACAACGTGCCTCAAACTCATCACGGAAACGATTAATAGTATGTCGCACCGGCCAGGCGGCAGCGTCAGCGAGAGCGCATATTGTCCGACCTTCCATCTGTGTGGTCACATCAAGCAGAAGATCGAGGTCCTTGATTTCGCCATCACCGTTCTTAATCTTTAACATCAGTTTTTCAAGCCAGCCCGTACCATCACGGCAGGGAGTACACTGGCCACAAGATTCGTGATGGAAGAAATGGGTGATGCGCCAAAGCAGATCAACCATATCGGTATCCTCATCCATTACAACCATTCCGGCCGTTCCCATCATAGAACCCGCATCATTAAGCGAGTTAGCATCCATAGTGACGCCATCCAGCTGGTCAGCTCGTAAGACCGGTGTTGAGGTACCACCGGGAATGAGTGCTTTCAGTTCCTTTCCGCCGCGCATTCCACCGGCTACCTCATTGATGAGCGTCATTACGGACATACCGGCCGGATATTCATAGACACCCGGTTTATTTACATTTCCGGAAATACCATAAAGTACAGGGCCATTATGTCCTTCTGCACCAATGGATCGATACCATTCAGCTCCATTATTTATAACCAGTGGCACATTAGCCAGCGTTTCAATATTATTAATGGTTGTAGGGTTGCCCCAGAGTCCCTTTTGTGCCGGAAAGGGCGGCTTAATGCGCGGATAGCCCCGCTTGCCTTCGATGGATTCGAGCATGCCGGTTTCTTCACCGCAGATGTAGGCGCCGGCTCCATAGGTGACTTCAAAGTCAATATCAAAGTCGGTATCCAGAATATTTTCGCCTAAATAACCTTTGTCATAGGCTTCCTGAACGGCCCCTTCCAGAATATCAATCCAGTCGATATATTCTCCGCGGATATATACATAGATGGTGTCGATGCTCATGGCATAGCCGGCAATGATAGCTCCCTCAATAAAGAGATGAGGGTTAAACTCGAAGATGCTGCGATCTTTAAAAGTGCCCGGCTCAGATTCATCACCGTTGCAGGCCAGATACCGGGGACGATCATCGGGTTCCGGCATAAAGCTCCATTTCAGTCCTGCGTTAAACCCGGCGCCGCCTCGGCCGCGGATATTGGCCGCTTTGACCTCATTGGTAACCTCTCCGCGCGACCATTTGTCCTGATTACCCAGGATATCGCGCAGCGCTTTATATCCGCCGTTATCTTCATATACATCGATTTTATGAAGGTTAGGTATATCGGGAATAATAACAGGTTCGTATGATTTCCAATCTTCAATCATTATTCTGATACCGCTTTTTTACGTTTTTCATTTTGACGCATCACCATCGATTCGAATTCCGGCATATTGCCATTCCGAAGGTTGTCGATCACCTTATCAATTTTTTCCTCCGTCAGATTATTTACATACACTCCATTGGTTATCTGAAGCATAGGAGCGTAGCCGCAGGCGCCGAGGCATTCCGCTTCCTTGACGGTAAACATGCCGTCTTCGGTTGTTTCTCCGGCCTCTATTCCCAGCTTCTCTTCAAAATGGTGCAGCATATCGTAGCCTCCACACACCTGGCAACTAAGGCAGGTGCATACATCGATGACAAACTTGCCCATTTCTTCTTTGTAATACTGCGTGTAGAAGCTGGCAACGCCGTGCACATGCGAACGGGGGAGTTCGAGCGTATCGGCTACCAGATTCTGCACATCCGGCTTAACATGACCATATTTTTCCTGGGCAAGCCACAACACACGCAGCGTTGCCGCCTTATTTGTTGGAAACTTGGCCTTTAGCCGTTCAACTTCGTCGAGTTCTTCTTTTGTAAATGACAGTTCAGCCATCTAATTCAATTTTTAATGGTTAGGTTACCGGATTAAATGCCAATAGTCTTGTGTCCAGTAATCCAATGTGTTCAAATTATTTATCGCATTCTCCCATTACGGGATCAACGCCGCCGATAATAACGACCGTATCAGATACCATCTCACCTTCCAGGATATCTTCCAGAACCTGGATATTTTTGAAAGAAGGTGAGTTTATTTTCAATCGCCAGGGATGCCCCGTTCCGTCACTTTGAATGAAGTAACCCAGCTCACCTTTGGCGGCCTCTACGGCGTGGTAAGCCTCAGCACCATCGGGTGGACAGATTCCGGTGTCGGTCATCATAAAGTCGTGGATCATACCTTCCATGGAGTAATATACTTCATCTTTGGATGGATAAGCCTGCTTGGCATTATCAGCTCGCACCGGTCCTTTTGGGAGTTTATCCAGGCACTGGCGGATAATGCGAATGCTTTCGTGCATCTCCTCCATCCGCACATAATAGCGTGCGAGATTATCTCCTTCCAGGCGGGTAGGCACTTCGAATTCCACTTCATCATATCGGGCATAAGGTGCAACTTTGCGCATATCGTAAGCATAACCCGAGCCGCGTAATGTAGGCCCGGCAGCTCCGCTATTGAGGGCGTCTTCAGTCTTCAATACACCGGCCCCTCTGTTTCGGTCGTAAAAAATGCGGTTACGGTCCAGCGTCATGTGCCAGTCCTTTAATTCTTGGGGGAAGGTATCAACAAACTCTTTGATTAGCGCCATGGCCGTATCGGTGATATCATTATGTACGCCTCCAATACGAGAATGGGATACGGTAAATCGGTGGCCGGTTAGATGATCAAAAATATCGTGCAGCTTCTCGCGCTCACGGAAGGCCCATATAAAGTAGGATACTGCTCCCGCATCCATAATTAAAGTACCGAGCCAAATTAAGTGGGAGGTCAAGCGAGCCAGCTCGCAGCCGATCATGCGAATATAGTGGGCGCGCTCGGGAACTTCTACATTTGCAATCTTTTCGACAGCCGTACAAAGAGCCACATTATTACTGTAAGGCGAAAGATAGTCCATGCGGTCTGTATAGGGCATGAACTCCTGATACGTTTTGTTCTCGGCAATTTTTTCAACGCCCCGGTGAAGGTAGCCGATATCAACTTTGGCTTTTTCAATCAGTTCACCATTGAGCTGAAGAATCAGCCGCAGCACTCCGTGAGTGGCAGGGTGCTGCGGACCCATATTCAAGACCATTTTTGTGTTCAGCGGGTCGTCATCTTCCAGCATCTCAAGGGTAGTATGTTTGTCCTCGAGCGCTTGATACAGCTTATGCTGGTGCTCTTTGAAAAATTTGGGATCGACTTGATCTTTTATGTGCTTCGTATCCATAAAATCTGTTATTCAGTGTCGGGAGTTGAGCTCGGCAGGTCGATTGAGCCGGGAATACCTAACAGTGGGAATTCTTTGCGTAGTGGATAGTAGTCAAAATCTTCCGGCATATAGATGCGGCGAAAATCCGGATGGTCGGTAAATTCAATGCCGAACATATCGTAGGCTTCGCGTTCCATCCAGCTGGCTGAGGTCCAAATAGAAGTTACGGAAGACACCGCGGGATTTTCTTCGGGCAGACGTACCTTCAGGAACAGACGCTCCTGGTCTCGCATTGAAAAAAGGTTATATATAACTTCAAACCGTTCTTCAGAGGTAAACCGATCGGTGCCAAAGACATCCGAAAGATAGATGAAGTGGTGCTCCCTCTTTAAATAGCGGCAGATCTCAATATTAGCATCGGCCTCTACGCGTATAAAAGTATCGCCGGAGGATTGGTAAACTTCGATAAAGGAATCCGTGAAGTCTTCAGAAAGACCATCTACAACCGTTTGGAGGGTATCAGAGAGTTCTAAATCCATATTAAGTGTCGAGCATTACAGAGTGTTCAGTACGAATTTTATCCTGGACCTTCATGAGTGCATGTAAAAGAGCATCCGGACGAGGAGGGCAGCCGGATACATAAGCATCCACCGGTAAGAAATTATCGCAGCCTTGCACAACGCCGTAGCATCGGTGCATACCCCCGGTGGAGGCACAGGCGCCCATGGCAATGCACCATTTGGGATCCGGCATCTGGTCCCAAATACGCCGGATGGCATGAGCCATCTTATAGTTCACCCATCCGGCAACGATCATAACGTCGCTTTGGCGGGGAGAAAATCGCATAACCTCGGAACCAAAGCGGGAGGCATCGTATTTAGGGCCCGCGAAAGCCATCATCTCAATGGCGCAGCAGGCCAGTCCCATTGGCATGGGCCACGCCGCATTGGAGCGGGCCCAGTTAGTTAGCGAATCAACTTTTGTGGTGAAATAACCGTCACCGAGTGCACTTTCAATACCCATAAATTTATAGGCTAAGTTTAATTTAGTATTCCTTTTTTCATATCCCAGTCAAGCGTACCTTTTTTAATCAGGTAGATAAGTCCGATAAATAATTCCAGGATAAAGACAATCATTGAAATGAGCGTGCCTACCTCAAAATCGAGGAACCGAACGGCCCATGGATAGACAAAGACAACTTCAAGGTCAAACACAATAAAGGCGATAGCAATAAGGTAAAAACTGATGGAATAACGATCGGCCGCATCGCCTACCGGATCCATACCACTTTCGTAAGGCTGCAGCTTTCCTTTATTAGGTCGGTATGGGCCGAGAAGGCGAGAGAGCCCCATGAGCAGCAGAGCCAGAACAAAGGCAATGCCTGCTATAACTAAAATTGGTATGTAATTACTGAACATGCTTCAGATTCGGTTAATATTACAGGTCAGAACTTTGGACCAGGCCCTTATAATGGCAACATTATAAGGCAGTGAATATAGTATATCTGAACTTCAAAACATACCAAACAATTGGGGGTTCAGACTATTTAAAACGATTTTAAACAACGATTCTTATTGCCCCTTAAGAGGCGGTTGGTTGGCCTCAGCAGGTAGAGTGAAAGAGGGCCCCTACCGAACTGTTCTGCCGTAACCGGTTATACTCTTGGGCGGCCTGTTCGGACTGTAATATACGGTATTGTATGCCTTTATTTGTTAAAAATTGTTCCGTTTCAGCAGAGGTTTTCAGTCGCTCGTTAAACCCACTTGAAAGCACTACTACTTCGGCCCCTTTATCCAGCAATTCTTTTACATCGGTCGGCTGGATGCCGGGGCTGTGATGAGTGCCGGTTTCGTTCCAGTCCCATGCGCGGGATCCTCCCGGATATAATTTAGCATCTTTATATTGCTGACCGTTTGCTAATACAATCGATCCCCAGGAAATGGAACTAATTTTTGGCGGAATACTTTTATTCATCACAACAGTATTAATTAGCAGAAAGCATTACAAAATTTTCATTTTAACATACTCTTAATCAATCGGCTTATCGAGATGGCACAGAATTTTGTAAGGCCTCCATTATTTGCTTCTATAGGTTATAAACAAGCATTAGTAAATAAACGTTTAAGAATAGCTGGAAGAAAGTTTACGGTCAGCTTAAAAATCAGTAAATTCGGTTAATGAAATTAATAACTCAAAATAAGTAAATATTTCTGCTTTGGATAAAGTCAAGATGGATATTTTAGGGCTCTCTACCAGTCCCAGCAGTGGTGGGGCCTATGCCTTAATTTTAAATGAGATAGACGGTAACCGGCGGCTGCCCATAATCATAGGTACGTTTGAAGCACAGGCCATTGCGCTCGAGCTGGAACATATCAAGCCCCCGCGGCCAATGACCCACGATCTGCTGAAGAATATGGTTCAGTCATTCGGGGCAGTCGTGGATCATGTATTTATCAACGACCTTAGCGAGGGTACCTTTTTTGCAAAAATCATTTTTGCGGATAATGGGCACGAGCAGGATGCACGCCCCAGTGATGCCATAGCTTTGGCCGTTCGGTTTGGGGCTTCTATCTATGTTGATAGTGCAATCCTTGATGAAGCCGGTATTCTTTCTGAATCGGAAGAAGAGGGCACAATCAGCAAGGCTCCTCAGTCTCAGGGGCAGACCGAGGAGATGACAAAGCTCGAACAGCTCGAGAATGAGCTCCAGACGGCCATTGATACGGAAAATTACGAAAAAGCGGCGCGACTGCGCGATGAAATTCAGAAGCTTAAAAGCTAATACCATTGCAGATAACTGACTGTTCATTTCAACAATTACCCTTTTCTAAACTTTTTAAAACCTATACTTCAGCCTACGGAAAGCTTGACGCCTTTTACGAGACCTCTCCCTTTGATGAAGCTCAAATTACCCGCCGTTTCGAAAACTTTGACTTTAAAGGGGACCGGGCACGAACGGTTGAAGCGCTGCGTGCTTTCAATGAACCCTTTGACCATCATCAAAAAGCCCGGAATAATCTGGAGCGGCTGCAGGAAGAGGATGCGCTGGCGATTGTGACCGGCCAGCAGTTAGGGATTTACGGCGGACCGCTATATACGGTTCTTAAAACAATCAGCACCATTCACCTTGCTCAGCGAATGGAAAAGGTGCTTGAACGGCCGGTGATCCCCATATTTTGGTTAGCTGACGAAGATCACGACTATGATGAAGTACGTTCGATGCAGATCTTAAGCCGTGATAATATTCAGCAATTCGAACTTCCTGCAAAACAGCAGCCCTCGCCGGCTGTGGCTGAGATGTCGCTTCCCGCAGGGTTTGCCCAACTCAAAGAGGAGGTCCGCAGTGCTCTGTACGAAACTGAATTTTCGGATGACCTGTGGCAGCTGCTGGATGACTGTTTTAGCCCCGATGAAACCTATTTTAAAGCTTTTGGACAGTTTATCTGCAGGCTGTTTTCCAAATATGGATTGGTACTGGCCGGAAGTAATCATCCGGAGGTAAAGGAAATAACGAAATCCATATTAAAAAGGTCTGTTTCTAATGCCGAGCAGCTTAAAGATGCACTGGCTGAGCAGACCGAGCAGGTTAAGATCTCCTATCATCAGCAAGTTACGCTTTACGATTCCAATATTTTTTGGTTTTCGGACAGTGGTGCGCGCCTTAAAATAGATCACCCGGATGAGGATAGCTGGATCGTTTCGGAAGGAGAGTCATGGACAACGGATGAGTTGCTCCAACAAATTGATAAAACGCCCGAGCGCTTTTCGCCTAACGTATTTCTTCGACCCATCCTGCAGGATGCGCTATTGCCTACGCTGGGCTATGTTGCCGGTCCGGGAGAGGTGGCTTACTATGCTCAGATGAAATCATTTTATGCCTCCTTTGAGCGGGCTATGCCAGTTATCTTCCCACGCCTAAGCGGCACACTCATAGAGCCGGCTGTTGACCGGATTATGGGAGAGCTGCCCTTTGAATTTGCCGATTATAGCCAGCGCATTGAAGATTTGGAGTCGACTTATGTAGAACACAGTGAACAAGTTGATATTGAAGCGCTGTTTTCGGACTGGAAGCAGAAGGTGGAGCAGATCTCTGAGAGCCGGACATCCGCTATTGCAGAGGTCGACGCTACATTGGAAGGGGCCGCCGGAAAGGCTACAGCCGTTTATTACGGTGAGCTGGATAAGCTGAAAGGCAAAGTGTATCGGGCGGTCAAACAGCAGGATCAGACGCAGTTAAATCGCATCGGGAAAATAAAGACCCATCTGTTTCCTGAAAATGAGCTGCAGGAGCGGCTTCTTTCCCCCATCTATTATATGAATAAATTTGGTGTAGACATTTGGGATGACCTGTTGGCCTCTCTGGATGAAGAAGAGACTCTCAACCGGCATAAACTCTTTGAAATACAGCCATAAGGGGCGACCCGATGAAAGAAAAGATACGAAAGCAGCTGCGATTGGCGCGGGAAGAGATTAAAGAAGGGGATTTCAAACGATGGTCGGAGGCTATTGTAGCTAAGCTGTGCCTGCAGCCGGAATATCGGGAGGCAGCGACCATTCATTGCTACGTTTCAATGAACGACCGGCGGGAAGTTGATACGCATCATTTGATCAAGGAAATGATGGAGGAGGGCCGAAGGGTAGTGGTGCCTAAAACACAATTTAAAGAACAAGCACTGCTCCATTACAGTCTCTCCGCTTTTGAAGACCTGGTCCTGAATAAATGGGGAGTGCTGGAGCCTGCCGGAGGAGAGCAGCTAAGCGAAAAGGAGATTGACCTGGTAATTGTACCCATGGTAGGCGGAGATGAAAGGGGGCACCGCATCGGTTACGGAGGCGGATTTTATGATCGCTTTCTGAGCAAGGTGATATGTCCAACCATCGGCCTCTGCTTTGAGCAGAATATCGTTGCACAGCTGCCTGCCGAACCTTTCGATATCGCTTTGGATAAAACCGTCACGGAAAAACGGATAATTCATAAAAATAATTGATGAAGCTCGCCCTTTTTCCTGTAACAATCTATGGTTATCTTCGTACTGGTTACTTAAAGCTAAACAGGATATGATTATGGCAGCTCAAACACGACAACAATCCGGCCAGCAATCGCTTGACTCCATGATGGACTTTGAGGATCAAGAACTGCAACATACGCTCCATGAATTTCTGGAGGACGATAAAGAGGAAAATACCAATATCTGGAATTTTGCCACTATTGCCGGCATCGCCATCTTCTTTGTTGGCATGCTGTCGGTAATTCAGCTTATTGGCCTCAATATTGGTCCTGATTTATCAGGTTTTGTTAGCTGGCTGCCGCTCATCGGTGGCATCTTAGTGACATTAATTGGTTTCGGATATTTTGTGGGCGATCGCAAAAGAGAGAAACAGGCTCAAAAAGAACGAAAGCACAGGAGGGCCGATCAGTATGACTTTGGCTACAACCAAAAGAAAGACGATGAGGGTTTTAATCTTAAGAACAATCTCGGTGACAGTAAGTATCAGCGTGCTGAAAGTAAAGGCCGGTCTTTTGGGCAGACCCACCGTCAATCCCGAAAGCTCTATAAATCCAGATCCAGTAAAAAAATAGCGGGAGTCTGTGGAGGGCTGGCCGAGTATTTCGGCATTAGCACTACGGTAGTACGCCTGCTTTTCGTCATTACCTTTTTTGCGGGCTCGGGCACCTCACTGCTGCTCTATATTGCATTGGCTATTGCCCTCGACAAAGAGCCGATGCGTATTAATGATGACTATGATTTTTAGAGTCGCCATGTAGTGCTACGGCATTTTAATATCTTCTTATCACGAATTGGTATTCCATTTCAGCTTATCAGGAAAAAATTATAATAGCTCGATATTTCAATACCGAGCGGCGGCAGGCCTCTATAATACATTTCTAATAATTATTCATTGGAGCAAAGATGATTATTATATTTGGTCTTTAATTAGAACCGGATTTAATCAACCAATACGTGTTTATCACTTTTGAAGGTATTGACGGCAGCGGAAAGTCGACGCAAATCACTTGCCTCAGGGAACACTTAGAGAGTAAAGGAATAAAAGTAGAAGTGTTTCGCGATCCCGGCGGGACGGATGTTTCGGAGGAGGTTCGGAAGCTGCTGTTAAGTCCGGATTATACGGTGGATGCGGTTACCGAACTGCTGCTGTTTTCATCAGCGCGTTCGCAATTGGTGGCCGAAAAGGTACTGCCGACTCTTGAGGATGGGTCCGTTGTGATGCTCGACCGTTTTTACGATTCCACTACGGCTTATCAGGGTTATGGTCGCGGTTCGGTAGAACTGGATCACATTCACAAACTGAATAATATTGCCAGCCACGGACGTGCACCGGATCTTACCATTTATATGAAAGTGTCGCTGGAGGAGGCCAAGGAGCGGATGGCGCAGAAAGAGAAAGACCGCATAGAACAGGCCGGAGACGATTTTTTCCGAAAAGTTGTTGCCGGCTTTGATGAATTGGCTCGCCTGCATGAGCGCTTTTTTACCGTAGATGCTACGTTACCGCAAGAGCAGGTGAGCCGACTTATTTGGGATCAAGTAGAAGAATTATTCGGTCATTGATCAAGGAATTCCCGGAAGCGCGGCATGAGTATTATTTATTGGGTGTAAAGGGCCAGGGAAGCGGGGAATTACGGCTATTTTACAGGGCTGTTGTGAGGTGAAATTTTGGGTCAAAAATACTCTTGAAATTAGTTGCTGATTAACCCAAAAATGCGTAATTTTATTGCATTGTGGGTTAATCCTACTTTTAAATTGGAAAACTCTCTTTTTTATCGTTTCAATCCGTAACCTTAACCAATCTCGAAGTATATAAATTATGGCGCACGAAAGAATCGAAGTTGATCTGCCACTGGCCAAAGTCTATGAATACTTAAGCGATCCGGCTTATTTCCCGCACTTCTTTGAACGAGTCAACCGAGTTAATAAAGTAAACTCTCAGACATTCGAATTCGCAACAATGATGAGTGGTAAGGAGTTTCAATGGACCACCAACATCATTGATAATCTTCGTAATACCCGCTTTGCGTGGATAACCATTAACGGAAATCTAAATCAAACCGGAACCATTCGTTTTACCCCTTTGGATAATGGAGAACGAACGCGCGTCGATTTTAGTCTGGACTATCGTACTTTTTATGGTGAGCCTGAAGAAGAGTTGGCCAAGTTCATTCAAGGACTACCCGCTCAGATGAAAAAAGATCTTCAGCGCTTTAAAGGAGAAGCCGAAGATGATACCTTCAAACAGAAGGCAGATGATACTCTTGCTGAAATGGAAGCAGCCATAGAGGCTGAAGAGGAAGAAGCCGCTGCATAACCAGTGCTGATTTATTAACGGAATGCGCACTTTTATAAGGTGCGCATTTTTCTTTGAGTGCTATTTCAGCTATGACATTATCATCCTTTCTGAAAAGCGGGCATGCCCAACAGCCGCACTACGTGCTATTTGGCCATCCGGTGGGGCATAGCCTGTCGCCACCGATGCACAATACAGCACTGGAATATTACGGGATGCCGGGCCGGTATTATGCTGTCGATCTTCAGCCGAATGAGCTGGAACGGCTGGCCTCGTATTTGAATTGGGATAGCTTTCAGGGAGCTAATATCACCATTCCCTACAAACAGATGATAGGTGATTACCTGGATGATATTGACCCCACGGCACAATCAATAGGGGCCCTAAATACCATCGTCAAAGATAGCGGCCGCCTCAGAGGCTTAAATACCGATTTATTTGGTTTTAAGGCTCCGTTGCGTGAGCATTCAGATAAATTAGAAGGAGGGCGGGGCCTTATTTTTGGTACAGGAGGCGCCTCGCGGGCAGTTGTAACGGCCCTCATTGAACTGGGGATGGAAGAGCTATATCTGGTTTCCCGAGATCCGCAAAAAGTGCAGTCTTATAATGCAATGGATCGCGTAGGGGTCATCGCCTATTCGCAGTGGCCAGCCTATGCCGAGGAAGCAGCGCTTTTGGTCAATGCTACGCCGCTGGGTATGGCGCCGCGTACGGAGGCTTCACCGGTTAACGATCAGGACCGGCACTTCCTGGCCGGCCGCATCTGCTACGATTTGGTCTATAATCCGCTGGAAACAACTTTTTTGGGCCAAGCTAAATCAGAGGGGGCAACCACGATTGGCGGCCTGGAAATGTTAATACAACAGGGCAGTCGTTCTTTTGAATACTGGACGGGGAAGCCATTTCCCGCAGAACATATTCGAACATTGCTTTATGAAAAACTCCGACAATGAGTTTGGCCTCCTACAACCTTCGCTAATTGATGATGGGAAAGGAATCCAGGCTTGGTTTACTCTCAAAAATAATCAATTTAAGCCTGCAGAGCGCCCAGTCGCGGGTCTTAATCTTGGATTTAATACACCCGATTCAGCCGATATAGTAAAGCAAAATCGTTCACTATTACTTTCCGAACTGGACTTAGATGCCCAATGGCTGGCTTATGCCGATCAGGTGCACGGCAGCCGCGTGCAGGTGGTAAGCGAGGGCGGCACCTATGGCGCAACGGATGGCCTGGTGACCTCTTTGCCCGGACTTACACTGGCTATTCAGGTGGCTGATTGTGCGGTTGTGTTACTCTGGGACAGCACAAATAATGTGATTGGTGCCCTTCATGCGGGATGGAGAGGAGCGGTGGCCGGTATCCTATCGGAGGGCATCCAGATGATGAAGCAACAGGGCGCAGAGCTTGAGCAAATGAATGCCTTCATCAGCCCCTGCATTTCGCAAGCTCATTTTGAGGTTGGCCCGGAGGTGGCCGAACAGTTTCCGGAACCTTTTGTAGAGCGCAGCCGTTACGCTAAGCCACATGTGGATCTCAAAGGAGTACTTGGCCAGCAGATTGCAGATCAAGGGCTTAAAAGAACCAATATCGAAGTTAGTAAGGCCTGTACCTTTGCGGATGATGAACACTTTTATTCGTATCGCCGTGAGGGGGAAGAAAGTGGGCGAATGATGGGATTAATTCAAATTAAGAGGTAGCTTTCGATGAGAGTGTCATACAGCCGGGGTTATTATGCGCCCATTCCGGAGGGGCATACCTTCCCCATGAAAAAATTTAGTGGCTTATATCGATATCTGATTGAACAGGAAACCATCCACCCGGATAATATTGTACCTCCTTCGCCGGCGGATATGGCAAGCTTAGCTACCGTTCACAGCAATGCTTATACCCGAGCTATCATGGAGGGCACACTGGATGCCAAAAGTGAACGCCGGTTGGGACTGCCCTGGTCTCAGGCACTGGCCCGGCGCTCTCGTATGGCCGTGCAGGGCACCATCAATGCTGCACTGATGGCCCTTCAGGATGGTATTGCTGGGAATCTGGCCGGGGGTACGCACCATGCCATGCCCGGTTATGGGGAAGGTTTTTGCGTCTTTAACGACGTGGCCGTTGCAATAAAGGTGATGCAGCAGTCGATGTGGGCGAAAAAAATCCTGGTTATCGACTGCGATGTACACCAGGGCAACGGCACGGCCGCAATTTTTAAAGATAGTGAAGATGTATTCACTTTTTCGCTGCACGGCCAAAATAACTATCCCTTTAAAAAGGCTCTTTCTACTTTAGATATAGGTCTGCCGGACAAGACAGGTGATGAGCAATACCTGGTGGCCCTGGGTGATGCTTTGGATCATATTTTTAACCAATTTGATCCCGATCTTGTATTCTATCTCGGCGGCATTGATCCGCTTGAAAGTGACAAGCTCGGCCGACTTTCTCTAACCTTAAAGGGCCTTCAAAAGCGTGATGAGATCGTCCTTCAAAAGGTGACGGCTCACAACCTGCCGCTGGTGCTGCTGCTTTCCGGCGGTTATGCGCCCACCGTCAGGCAAACCGTCTTGGCTCATGCCCAGATGTATGAAACCGCAATAAATTATAGGTATTAACCATAATCCACTTGTGGCAATCAGGTTACATATATCATATGGAATTTTTTTATCACCAACACTTTGGCCGGTTAGGTTTAATAGTTTCGCAAAACCATGAACTTTCTCAGCCTGTCTAAGGATCTCCAATAAAAGAGCTTAACCCTTTAAAAGAGATACTCCAGCCCTGAGGAAAATGACAGTAAGCTTTACACAGTTCTCTGAATTGCTACACTTTAGCTTTTTACTAAACATCCACAATTTCTATTCTGAGTTCTATCGCTTTTTATCTATCTTCAGAACTATTTTTGAAATGAAACGGCAGATTATTGGCTCCCAAAAAGATTGTCATACTTGGTTCTACCGGTTCGGTAGGCACACAAACACTGGAAGTTATTCGCCGGCACCCTGAACGTTTTGAGATTTTGGCTCTCAGTTGTAACGCCAGCTGGCAAAAAATGGCGGAACAGATCAATGAATTTGCCCCTGCATTTGCTCTGTTAGCGGATGAAAAGTATCATCAGAAGCTGGCCGAACAGCTTAATCACGGGGACACTAATTTATTGACGGGGCCAAAGGATCTGCTGGAGCTGGCTTCTTTGGAAGAAGCCGATGTTGTACTGAATGCTTTAGTGGGCTTTGCAGGTTTTGAACCAACAATTGAAGCCCTGAAATCAGGTAATAAAGTTGCGCTGGCCAATAAAGAATCGTTGGTCGTGGGCGGAGCGCTTATCCGTGATCTGATTGGGAAAAAGTCTGATCAACTGGTCCCTGTAGACTCTGAACACAGCGCTATGCTGCAGTGTTTAGTGGGAGAGTCGATAGAAGATGTCGAAAAGCTGATCATCACCGCCAGCGGGGGACCGTTTCGCGACTGGCCGCTTGAGCAGATGCCGCAGATAACCGTTGAAGATGCACTTGATCACCCCAATTGGTCGATGGGTGCCAAGATCACAGTCGATTCGGCCACGATGATGAATAAAGGGCTTGAAATTATCGAAGCCCACTGGCTTTTTGATATTCCAATGGAGCGCATCGAGGCGGTGATACATCCACAAAGCGTAATTCATTCGGTAATAAGCTTTGTCGACGGCTCCAGCAAAGCCCAACTGGGACCGCCTACGATGCAAGTACCTATTTTGTATGCCTTGTCTCATCCGGAACGGTTTCCGCTGGAGGCCCCCCGACTTAGCTGGAGCGAAGCTTTTAATCTGTCCTTTGAACCGATGGATTATAATAGGTTTCCCTGTTTAGCGTTAGCCTTGGAAGCTGCTCATGCCGGCGGATTAGCCCCGGCTATATTGAATGCAGCCAACGAGGTAGCCGTAAACCGATTTCTAAAGCGAGAAATTTCGTATATTCAAATACCTGTGATTATTGAATCGTGTTTGTCGCGACTAAACAATTCGGATGCTATTACGTTAGAAACTATAAAAACAACAGATCGAAAGGCCAGAACACTGGCTCAAAATTTTTAAAGGGTACCACTTTATTTTATGGAATGGATTTTAGGATTATTATCAACGCTGGCAATTTTTGCGGCGGCACTACTTATTCTGGTGTTTATTCATGAGCTGGGGCATTTCCTGGCGGCAAAGCTTTTTGGCATGCGCGTTGAGCGCTTTTCCCTTGGATTTCCACCCCGCATTTTTGGCATCCAGAAAGGTGAAACAGATTACTGCATTGGAGCTACGCCCTTGGGCGGTTATGTGAAGATAACCGGCATGATTGATGAAAGTATGGATACAGATCATCTTAATGAGGAGCCGAAACCATGGGAGTTTCGCAGCAAGCCGGTGTGGCAGCGTATTATAGTGATTACCGCTGGGGTCATCTTCAACTTAATTCTGGCTGTAGTAATCTATGGTGGCATCATCTTCAGCACGGGGGAGACCCAAATTAAGCTGGACAGCGTGAACGAGCTCTATATTGCCGAGGGATCCCTGGCTGATCAGGTGGGTTTCCAAACAGGAGATAAGCTGGTGGGTGCTAACGGTAAGGAAGTAACTTACTTTAAGGATCTTTTCTCACCGGATGTGGTAACGGCTTCTGACCTGACCTACCAGGTGAAACGCAATGGCAGCCAAACATCTGTCGCCATTCCCGACTCATTGTTGAATGAAATTGGTAAGAAAGGGTTGGTCAGTTACGCCAATGCTTTGCCCGGAAAGATAAGCCAGATTGCTGATGACAGTCCTGCGCAGGCGGCCGGTTTGCAGGGAGGTGATGTCATTGCATCGATCAACGATAAGACGGTAAACTACTGGCTGCAAGCGGTACAAATTATCAGCTCATCCAAAGATTCTCTGGACATAACGATCCGGCGCGGCGGCCAAACATTGGCTTATACCATCAAGCCCGATGCCAATAATAAGCTGGGTATCTACGCTCCCCATCCCGACAGTGTTTTTCAAGTTGAGCGCTTTACCTATGGTTTTTTTGAATCGATAGGCCAGGGGGCGCAACGCACTGAGGCTACGTTAACGGGCATTGTGCAGGGCTTCAAAAAAATGTTCACCGGCGAAATTGCCGTCAGTGAGAGCTTGGGAGGCCCGGTTGCCATTGCCAATGTTACCAAAGAGGCTACCGAGCGCGGAGGATGGCTTGGGTTTTGGAATATTACCGCATTTTTAAGTGTCACGCTTGCCATTATGAATATCCTGCCGATACCGGCCCTCGATGGCGGTCACCTAATGTTTCTTATTTACGAGGGTATTACCCGGCGCGAACCGTCGCCTAAGGTACGCATGTGGCTGCAGCAGATCGGCTTTCTGATTCTTTTGGCTATCATTATCTATGCCACCTTTAACGACATTCTCCGTCAGTTTTAATATATTTGCAAAGTAATAATATCAGGCCTTACCGTATGGATGAAGTAGCGTGATTAATGTCATCCATTATGAAGCCTTATGATCCACTCAGATTATAGCTAATTTATGTTTGCACGTGAGGGATACTCCACCATTGTTATTGTCGTGATATTTGCCGTGCTGGTGAGCATAGGTGCATCCTATATAAATCACTGGAGCGCCTATATTATTTATGCAGCCATGATTTTGTTGGTTGCCTTTATTCTATACTTTTTTCGGGATCCGGACCGGGAGATTACGCCCGGCGACAATCATATAATCTCACCAGCTGACGGAAATGTTGTACTCATCAAAGAGGTGGAAGAGGAGAACTATATTAAAGGACCGGCAACGCAGATCAGCATCTTTCTTTCGCCGCTGGACGTACACGTAAACCGGGTACCGGTAAGCGGAAAACTGGAGTATTTAGAATATAATCCCGGCGTTTACCTGATGGCCTGGGATGAACGTGCCTCAGAACTGAATGAACGGGCAGATTTTGGAGTACGCCATTCAAGTGGAGTCAAAGTGTTCTTTCGACAAATTACCGGCTTTATGGCCCGCCGCATCGTTTATCATATCGAAGAGGGTGATGAACTGACGGCCGGCCGCCGCTTTGGCATGATGAAATTTGGATCCAGAATGGATATACTTGTTCCTGCAGGCACCGAGATAAAGGTCTCGGAGAAAGATAAAGCAATAGCGGGACAAACAATTTTAGCGACTATCAACGCTTGAAATGAAATATCCAATCCAAAAATGGAAGCGATTTCGCCGCCGCAGAAAGCGGAAGAAAAAAGATCGTCCGCGTAAGCAGATTCCCCGTATTATAGTGCCCAGCTTTTTTACACTGATGAATCTGTTCTGTGGATTTTTGGCGATCATAAGCATCTCGGAAGGACGGCTTTTCTTCGGGGCCTGGCTGATTGTTTTCGCGGGCCTTTTTGATGCCCTTGACGGCTTTATGGCCCGGCTTTCCAACGCAACGAGCGAGTTCGGCATCGAACTTGATTCTATCAGTGATGTGGTTTCTTTTGGGGCGGCTCCGGGCTTTTTACTGTACTCCTTTGGATTAGGCGAGATGCCGCTTGTGGGTATTATTTTAAGTGCATTGCCGCCGCTTTGCGGAGCGGTTCGGCTGGCCCGCTATAACGTAGAGGTCCAGCAAAGCCCTACAGACTACTTTAGAGGGCTGCCGATAACCTCGCAAGCGCTGATGATTTCTGCCTTCTATCTTACTTTTTATAACCGGCTTGACTGGTTTGCCGATCTTAAATATGGCCTGAATAATGTTTTGATCCCGCTCATTATCATTTTGTCATTCCTGATGGTCAGCACGGTACCTTTCGATAAAATACCAAGCTTTGACAAAGAATCCGTTAAAAAGCATAAAGGGAAGATCGCACTTTTTATATTGTACGGAATTTTAATACTGTTGCTGCAGGAAATTGGACTGATGATTGTTTTTTCTGCTTTTATTATTAAAGGCATCGTTATTGGAGGCATTGCTTTTTACAGGCAAGTTTTTAATGAGGAAGAAGCTTTAATGGAATAACGTACATTTTGACAAAATTCTTTTGCATTTAAAAAGAACGGCTATTATCTTCAGCCCATAATGAAGAATTTAACTCATAACATCATTTGGTGGTGGCTCCAATAAAACGGAGCAGTGGCAATGTTATGAGTTAAATTCACTTAAAGCATTTTTAGAGAACCCACTGCAGGAAACTGGAGTGGGTTTTTTTATTTTTAAATAGTTTGAAAACAGGAATGCAGTT
>DATGUX010000047.1:0-6550 GCA_035300985.1 Fodinibius sp. | reverse complement strand
TATTTTACATTCAGCATGTCAAGTATGGCATGGCTGTCGGCCTTGATGGTTGGTTGCCCATTGGAATTTGTTAGAAAATTATCCACCATATCCTGATAATAACCCAGCTTGACGCCGGTATATCCGCCGATGGATGGATAGAAATAAGCAGGAACGGCATTGTTGAAAGGATTGCTCATCAGCGGATAGGCGCGGTAGGACCAGCCTTCACCACTCTCAATATTTTGCATGATAAATCGGTCAGCCGGCTGTTGCTGCTGTTGAATAAGCTGCTCAGCCTCCAGCCGGTCGGGAACCATGCGATCTTCTTTTACGTACCGGTTGTCCACGCTCATCATATCATACGCGGCCAGCACCAGCAAACCAGCTAAAAGATAGCCTTTGCTTATCTTGCGCTGTACGAACACAACTATAAGTCCGCCGGCCAACAAAACCAATATCAGATATCGGGTGGCATCACTGGCAGCCATCTCTTTTCGCTTAGGCTTCAGCCGGCTGTTGATAAACTGCTGCACCCGCTGTTGTACCTGGGGATTATCGGGAGAGATATTATTTTGTGCAGCCACTTGCTGAGCATATTGTTGTGCTTCACCGGGCTTTTCAAATGAGAGCAAGGTACTGCTTCCAAAAGTAAAGATCAGTCCTAAGCCTACAGCAATACCGATAGGCAAATAAAGCTCTTTTAGGGATTTATTCCGGGCGATATCAAAGAGGGCTTCGATGCCATATACGGCAAGTACCGAAAAGCAGAAAACGGAGACGATAAGCCACATCTCGGGCGTGCGAAACTTATTGAAGTAGGGCATGTAGTTGAACATGAACTCGTTGAGCAGCGGAAAGTGGTAGCCCAAAGAAAACAGCAGCGTTAACGACCCGGTGCCAAAGAAGAGATACTTCAGCTTTTTACGGTAGCGGAAGAGGCCGATGAGGGCCAGCAGGAAGGCGATAGCCCCGAAATAATGGGGACCGCTGGTAAAAGTCTTAGGCCCCCAATAAGCTTCGCCGGAGGCTCCGCCATAAAGGCCGGGGATGATAAGCGTCAGTAATTCCCCTACGCCCTGAGACCAGCTGAAAGCGTATTCGAGGGACAGGCCGCTGCCCTGGGCGGCATTCAGTGATGAACCGCCCCGGATGCTGTACTGTGCATAATCGTACATCCGCCAGTAGAGGTCGATGCTGGAAAGCAAGGCCAGGATGCCCGCTCCGAAAGCGATGCCGGTGCGCCGAGCCCAGTCCATTAGTTCGTCTTTGTGATAAGCCAGCCAGCTGTCATAAATCCACCAAAAGCCCAGCAGATACAGAAAGTAGTAGGTAACCTGCGGATGATTGGATCGCAGCTGCAGGGCCATAGCCAGAGCAAACACAAAGAAACTGAGCAGCCTTTTATTCCACCGCGATACCATATAATAGCCGACAAACATCCAGGGAATGAAGGAGAAGGCTAAAAACTTGCTGTAGTGTCCGGCCTCGATAATGATGGGCAGGTAGGTGGTAAAACCGATTAGGATAGAGCCCAGGGCGGCCGAAAAGGGACGTACGCCCTGAATGACAAAGAAGACATAGGCACCGGACAGCAGGATCCAGAAGAAGGGTAGTGGATGGGTGTCGCCGCTAATCCACTTTAAAAAAGAGTCGATATTGGGAGGGGAGGAAGGATTGTGGATGACCGCGGAAGGCATGCCCGAGAACATATTGGTAGCCCAGTTGGGATGTTCCCCATCGTGGGCGTCCATATATTCGATGACCGACTCAGCCCCTGCCCGCCACTGTATCACATCGTTTCCCAAGAATTGCTTGCCTCCAAAAAAAATAGCGGAATACAGAATAAGCGGAAGCAGAAACAATATGCTTAATGCAATAACATGCTGTTTATTAGACGAAAGCCGCGAAATGACGTCTTCTTTAAGCTTCTTGTACTGTTTTTTGGAAGTCAAATCTGGAAGGTAGTCGGTTGATGTTTTATAGGTGTCCGGCTGTTCCTGCTTCAAAAGCTTTAGAAAGCAGAGTGCCTGCAGGGATCACTCGATAACGCGGGGCACGCGGAAGTAATCGGTGTCGGCATCAGGGGCGTTTTTAAGCGCCTCCTCATGATCTACAGGCGGCTCAGCCTTATCATCGCGCAGACGATACTCCAGGTCGATGACGTGTTCAAGCGGTTCCACATCCGATGTGTCTACTTCCTCAAGGGTGGTCATATACTCCAGAATCCGGTTCATATCATGTGCTAATGACTCAGACTCCTTTTCTGTAAATTGAAGATGAGCCAGGTCAGCTACATATTGGACATCTTTTTTGGTAACAGACATGAATTTTCGATATTTAATTGGGTTCAAAAATGAATGACAAGTTAATAAAAGCGCTGCACAGTTGACAGTGCTCAGTTTACAACTGACAGAGGCCGGCTTTGGTAAAGGAGATGGTAGTAAAGAACTTGGCAGGGCTCATCGGGATTCGGATGAGAAAGTATTTCAAAGCTTTTTTTAAAATTCAAAGTAACAACCCCGGTAAGTATAACCCAGTACCTAATAAATTTCAGCTTACATACTTGACAAAGCGAGTTAATCCCCATAGCCTCTGATACCTGATACCTGATACCTGATACCTGATACCTGTGGATAGTTAACACAATTATTGGCATCTTGCATCAAATATTTAATGTCTATGATTAGAAAAAAAGTTACGATCGTAAATGACGCCGGCCTGCATGCGCGTCCCGCGGCAGCATTGGTTAAATTAGCCAGCAGCTTCAAATCTGATTTTTATATCCACATGTACGGATATCAGGTGAATGGAAAAAGTATTTTGGGTGTGATGACGCTGGCAGCTGAACAGGGAGCGGAACTGGAGTTGGAAGTCAGCGGTGAGGATGAAAAAGAAGCTTTTAAGGCCATTACAGAACTTATCAATGATGGCTTCGGAGAAGTGTACCAAGAAGGTGAGTAGTGTTATGGATGTAAACGATCGGTTACTTGCAGGAACACCCGCCGTGGCAGGGACCACGGTAGGGAAAGCGTGTATCTACAGACGTCAGCAGCCCATTGTTTCAAATGAACATCTTACCGAAGAGCAAGTGGAATCCCAGCTTGCATATTTCCATCAGGCAGTAGCAACGGCCAGGCAAGAGCTTCAATCGCTTAGCAGAAGTCAGTCAAATGGCGACGTCAGAGACCTGCTGTATGCCCAGATTGAGATGATTGAGGACCCTGAGCTGCATGAAAAAGTAGAGGAGGAAATAAAGAGCAACAATACTCCGGTTGATGCAGCTATCCATAAAGTATTTGATATCTATCTGGGCTTGCTTAGCGAAAGGGAAAATGCAGATTCCCCTGAACGGTCAGTGGATATTATCGATACGCGTAATCGCCTGATACAAATCTTGCATAACGATGAGAATGAGCAAATAACAAAAGAAACGATCATCATCGCACATGATTTGAGCCCCCGGGAGGTAATTAAATTTTCGGAACAGCAAGTTCGGGGACTGGTCATGGAGCAGGGAGGAGAGAGTTCGCATGCGGTTATTTTAGCACGCGCGCTGCAAATTCCTATGGTCGTAAGAGTAGAGCAAGCCTGCAGCCGTATTCCTGCCGGCAAAGTAATGGCCATTGACGGCGCCAGCGGGAAGGTCATTGTTGATCCTTCCGCCGAAATACAGGATAAGTATAGGGTAAACGACCTATCCACTGTGCAGAGTCAGTCGACGGCCGTGCAGTATGAAACGGCAGACGGGCACCCTTTCATACTGCGTGCCAATATTGGATTTGCGGATGAGCTTCCGGCTATGCTTGCTTCCGGTGGCGAAGGCATTGGGCTGCTTCGAACAGAATCGGCTTATTTAAACAACGGTCATCTGGGTAGCGAGCAGGAGCAGCGATCGCTTTATGAGGTACTTTTAAAAGAAACATCCCCCGATATTGTTACGATCAGGCTTTTTGATGCGGGCGGGGATAAGTTTTTTGATCTGGGCCAACAAGAACAAAATCCCAACCTGGGATGGCGGGGCATTCGTATGCTATTGGATGAAGAGAAGCTTATCAGACAGCAACTGCGTGCCATACTTATCGTCGCCGGTCGTTATCCCGGCCGGATTCGCATACTGGTGCCTATGGTCTCTTGTCTTGAGGAGGTCACAGCCGTAAAAAAGCATATAGCGGATATCCGGCAGGAGCTGAAGGAGAAAGAATATGCCGTGGATGCCGATATTGAATTAGGGATTATGGTGGAAGTACCTGCTGTAGCCCTGCAGGCCGATGCTTTTGCCCGAGAAGTTGATTTCTTAAGCATAGGAACCAACGATCTCACCCAGTACCTGCTGGCTGTTGATCGCGGTAATGAGCGTCTTTCCAATTTATATAGCCAGCGCCATCCGGCGCTGTGGTCACTCATCCAACAGGTTTCCCAGTCAGGAGACGCTACTGATACACCGGTCAGCGTCTGTGGTGAGCTGGCCTCCGACCCTGTGGCCGCCTGTGCCTTATTGGGCTTGGGAATTTCTGAGTTGAGCATGACGCCCACCGCGCTGGGCCCGGTTAGGGAGGAGCTTCAGGGTCATAACCTGCAGGAGATGCAGCAGTTAGCCGATCGTCTGCTGGAGTCTACAACCACTGCGGAGGCGAACGAGCTGTTTGCCAATTTCTAAATAACGAAATAACAAGCAATAAACCGATGGATTTATCTTATATAGAGTCGATTGATACACAAAATATGTGGAATTTGTTGAAGACTTTTCCCGACCAGTGGGAGAAAGCGGTTGAGCTGTCCGAGGAAATTGAGCTCACCATTGACCGTTCCCGCATAGAAAGCATCTGTTTTGTAGGCATGGGCAGTTCAGCCATCGGAGGTGATCTGATACGTGCTTACATTTATCACAGCTGTCCGTATCCCGTTCAGGCGGTGCGGCATTACGAAGTGCCCGCCTGGGTTGATGATGGTACGCTGGTTATTGCATGCAGTTATTCGGGCAATACCGAAGAGACGCTGACGGCCCTTTCGGCTGCACGCACGCAGGGAGCCCAGGCCATTGCTGTTACCTCGGGTGGAAAACTCATGCTAAATGCCGCCAAAAAGGATTTTGACTATATCAATATTCCCGCCGGTATGCCCACTCGCGCAGCTTTGGGCTATATGCTTGTGCCGCTCTTTAGTATCTTCAATCAGCTTGGACTTATTGAAGAAGACAAGCAAGCGCTGGAGGAGACGCATCAGCTGCTGGTCGATCAAAACGTATTATATTCCAATCCCGAGGATAATGAAGCGCTCTCGCTGGCGGAGGAGCTTAATGATACTTTGCCTATCATCTACTCGGATGCGATTACGATGGAGCCGGTAAATTGGCGCTGGCGCTATCAGTTTGCTGAAAATACCAAGTCTCTGGCCTACGGAGGCAGCCTGCCGGAGATGTCTCATAATGAAATTGTCGGCTGGGAACGTATCGCACACCTAACCGGTCGTCTCTCGGTGATTATGCTGCTGGATAGTAAAGACAATACCAGAGTCAACCGGCGGATGGAGATTGTCGAAGACCTTATTAAAGATCAGGCAGCAACGCTTCACAAGCTTCATACAAGGGGCAGCAGCAAACTTGCCCGTATGCTATCACTAATTCAAATGGCTGACTGGACCAGTTTTTATTTGGCGATATTGAATGGTATTGATCCTTCCCCAACCGCTAAAATTGACCTGTTGAAGAGCAAACTGGCGGATACATAAATCGTCAATAAGAAATCTTTATTTTGAGCAACCTTTTTGATTTATCAAGCTTCAAGCATCATCTTTCAACGCACTGGCTGGGCCAGGATTTTCGCTATTTTGAGACCGTTCCCTCAACCAATACATACATTAAAAAACTCACAGCCGATTCCGTCCAGCACGGCACGGTCGTTCTTGCCGATAACCAGACCCGCGGGCGCGGACAGTATCAACGGGAGTGGGAGATAGATCCTAACGAAAACCTAACCTTTTCGATTGTTCTTAAACCTACCGAGGCCACGGGCATACACACGTTGACGCTGGCCTGTGCTCTCTGCATTGTTGAAATGGTAGACAATCTTGAGTACGGAACGCAGGTTTCCATTAAGTGGCCCAATGATGTGCGGATAAAAAACAAAAAAGTGGCCGGATTACTTACGGAAAGTGTTTTTTTAGGTAATAAGATTGAGCGGCTCATTATTGGCATCGGTATCAATATTAACCAGCGGAAGTTTAGCGGGGAGTTGCATCAAAAGGCGACCTCGCTGCGGCTGGCGACGGGAAGGAGGCATCTGCGCGAGCAATTGCTCAATGAGCTGCTGCGCCGTATCGAGTTTAAATATCATCTGTGGAATCGAAAGCTGCCTGTACTGTATCGGCAAATTAACCGGAAAATAGAAGGTTACGGGCAGTGGATAAGGTTAGTGGTTGACGGGAAGGTGCAGGAAGATAGCTATAAACTGCTGGGAATAAATGAAGCGGGCATGCTATTGTTGCTTAATCGGGAAGGTGGAATTGAATCTTTTTCTTATGAGCAGATCCGAATTATTACCAATTGAGCAGGAGGTTCGCAGCCGGGTAA
>DATGUX010000046.1:0-2167 GCA_035300985.1 Fodinibius sp. | reverse complement strand
ACTATCTCATCATTCATCTCCTGCCGTCGCTCCGCGGCGGCAGACCAGACTTTGAGCAAGGGCAAGGCCGTGCGCGGCCGCTCTGCGGTGAGAATACTCCGGGCAAGTCAGGATGACGCAATCCCACCTGCTGTGGTATGCTCCCTTTAACAGCGGCAGGCGATAAATACTTGGACGCTACGTTATTACCGGCATTACAAAGTCATAAAAAAAATACGTATATTAAGAATTCATAATTATATCATCTATAAAAAAAGAAAGGGATGTCCCTGAACAACGGAAATTATTCGAACGGCAGTAATGGATCCTATAACGGCGGATACAACGGTGGGATCTTCGGATCCGAAAAGAGTGAGTCCTCCGGCGATCCGGATACAATAAGTCTTAAAGCACTGTTTTATTTGCTTTGGAACCATAAATGGATTATCGCGGGTACCGTAGCGGTCTGTACGCTTTTGGCCGGCATCATGGCCTACACGGCCACGCCCATCTACCGCAGCGATGGCTCGTTGCTTATCAGTCAACAGAAAGGCAGTCTGGGCGGTGGTAGCGACAGTGATTTGGCATCTTTGCTGAGCAGTACCTATGGCATTGGAGTGGGAAGTACCGTAGCCAATGAGCTGCAGGTACTGAAGTCCCGGAAGCTTTCAAATATGATTGCCGATACGCTTGTAGAGCAGCCGCTGATGAGTAACGGCCGGCAATATCCGGTACTTTTCCGCAGCTATCCGGATGATTCTACCATGACCTCACAGGATACCGTAGCAACCCGGATTCGTAAAGGGTTGTCTTTCAATCAAACCGACCGGGAAGCTGATATGGTTTCTATCAGCTACGAAAGTCCTTCGCCCACAGAAGCTGCTGATATCGTCAACTATTCCATGGAGCTCTACAGCCAGTTGTCAATGAGCCAAAATCGGCGTGCAGCTTCATCGGCGGTAGCATTTTTAGAAGATGAGCGAAGCCGTATCAAGAATAAGCTGAATAGCGTTGAGGAGCAGCTCCGCTCGTTCATGAATAAGGAACAGCTGATGCAGGTTGATGCCCAGACCGATAAGCTGATCACCCGTATGGCCGAACTGGAGTCCCGAAAGCAGGAAGCGAGGGTGGCTTTGGTGGCCACAAACTCAGCCATTAGTCAGTATGAGGAGCGGCTCAACAAGATCAAACCCGGTCTGGCCGATCAGTATGCTGATGCTACCGGTCCCAATATGACGCGCCTGCAGTACCAGCTGGCCGAGCTGGAGATGGAGAGGATGCAGATCCTGGCCAACAATCCCTCTTTAAAAAACCAGCAGCAGCTGCCCAAGAAGCTCCAAAAACTGAACGGAAAGATTGCCACTTACCAGGAACGCATCAATGAGCTGACCACCAATCTGTTGAGTCAGGGTGATCAGTATCTGGGTTTTCTGGGAGGGGCAGACGGTAATATCGCCGAAGCCGTAACCGATCTCAACAAAAAACTTATCGAGATGCAGGTGAAACAGCAGCAGGCAGAGGCCCAAATTGACGTTATTGACAGCCAGTTAAGCGAGCAGCAGAAGTTTTTTGACAGCCTGCCGGATAATATGATCGGCCTTGCGCGGCGCAAAAGAGACGTTAAAATTAATGAAGAGCTTTACCTGACCGTCTCCAAACAGTACGCCGAGATGTCGTTGTGGAAGCAGACGCAATTTGGACTCGGCCGTCAAGTGGATAGCGGCTATATTCCCCAAAAGCCCGTAGAACCGAATAAGAAACTCTACCTGTTGGTTGGCTTCGTGCTGGGAACCATTCTCAGCGTAGGCTATGTATTTACCCGCGAGGCTTTCAATACCACCATTGACGGTGTAGAGAAGCTGAAAAAACACGATCTGCCGCTCCTGGCGGTGATTCCTGATAACGATAAGTTTATAAAAGAAAAGCAGGGAGGACGCGAAAAAGTACGGATTGGTAGTGCAAAAGTTTCCACCGGCATGACGACGCTGCTGGATGCGGTGTCACCGATATCGGAAGCATACCGGCGCCTGCAGACCAATATTATCTATTCCAACCCTGATAATCCGCTTAAGACGCTGATGGTGACCAGCGCCACTAAGGGAGAAGGCAAAACGACTACCGTAGGTAATCTGGGGGTAACCCTGGCAGAAACCGGTAAGGAAGTGATTATTGTGGATACCGACCTGCG
>DATGUX010000045.1:0-17718 GCA_035300985.1 Fodinibius sp. | reverse complement strand
ATATTGATTTATAATGACTCAGGCCAACGCCTGATTCTGTTATTGTAGATTTAACGTTGTAATGTTTATTAAAAGCTCAATTCGAACCTTAAGTTCCCCAATTTTTCTAAATTTTAACAGCCTTTTTTAAAATATTTACTCGACCACTTATATGATATGTTATAAATCATTAATTCTAATAGCTTTACGCAACCGTTTTGAATCAGTTTAAATATTAGTATTTAGTCTGTTTTCTGCTTTAAATTCATTTTAGTGATCAAAAATGAGCGCATAATGACTGAAAAAACGGCCTTTATTCTGCATAAAAATGCCATAAACTTGTCTCTGCCAATAAAATAGTTCGTCGTTGAGCAGCCAGATTTTACATAAAATACGGAAGCTTGGCAATCAATGCATCTTCTCCTATGTATCGACACAGTTAGAAAGTAGCAGCAAATCTCAGCGCCCTGCTTCCAGATAACCTATCCACTGTTCTTCCTGATCCAGCCGTTCAGCATACCGGCTGCGTAACTCCTTCTGTTGTAGCTTTTGAACCCAGCTTTTTGCTTGCTGAAAACTTCCCCGGTAAGCAAGTAAATGAATGAGCTGTAAGTAGTCATTGAAGTACTGCAATCGCAGTTGTAGCGGCCGCAGCCGGCGGCTATAGTCCTCCTTTTTAGTCCATTTTTCGGCTTCCATAGCCTGACGTACACCGCGTATCTTCGTACGATAAAGGGCTTGTTCAAAGGCGATGGAATCGGGTAATTGCCTGCTATAAGTCAATCGCCGGTAAATCTGCCACTGCTTACTATTAATGCGTGTATGCAAGGCAGCTTGCTTAAGCGTATCAGGCTCTCTATTGAAAAGGTTTTTAGCTTTGGCAAGATGTCTTTTTGCCTGCCCTTTCTTACTACCCATCATAAAAGCATCAGCGTAGAGCAGCTGTAAGTCAAGGGTAGTATCTGTGAGCGATGCAGCCTGCTGTACCTCCTCTATATTCCCTGCCATCAAATTTCTGTAAGACCATTCTGCCTTGATTGCCGGCAGGCTGTCGGATGCAGCCAAAGCCTTATCTAAAGCTTTCAAAGCACGGGTGGTATCATGATCGGCAAGCCGATGTTGGTACTCATCCCAAGCTTCGGCAAAATGCGATATGGTATGGGGACAAGTTTTTTCAAAGAGCGATGGAACTCCAAAAATACGGGCAGCCACCTGCTCATCGACGGAGTCGGACTTTACGGAATCCAAATGGCGATACCAACCCCCGGCCAACTTCTGCCATCCCGGATTATATGCAGCGGTAACAGAGCTCCTGCGGTAGGCCTGCTTAAAGTCATCAACGGGATACTGGTGCAGCAGATACCGCACGAAAGAACCACTGGTGGTATAATTTACACCTGAGCGTCCACCGTAAAATCCGGAAAACGAAAAGGCCTGCCGCAGCTCTTCAGTATTGGGATACGGCTTCTCCGATGCTACTGCCTGGTCGATGGTGGTTGTGGGAGAAGACCCTCCATCGATAGCTACGGCCAGCCCTTCAATAAGTCCAATACTCCAGCTGCCATTAAACAGCCGATTGCCAAAGCGCTTGGCTACAATATGGACCAGTTCATGTTTAAGACTGCTGCTTAACTGCTGGCGTGCAATATGCAGTTGATCCTGAGAGAGCCATATCGGTACGTAACTGGTAAATTTTGCTCCCACCAGCTTCTTTTTCTGCCAGGGATGCGCATAGAGGTAACTTGCAATTTTATGGTTGCTATCCGGAAGCTCGAGCTCAAGTCTTTCAGTAACTTGCCGGAGATAGAACTCGTGCTCCCGGGCAATCAGACCAATTTCCTTTTCACTAAAAGAGGCTTCATCATAATAGATATTAAAATGAGTTGTACTCTTACTTCCGCCTAATACCGTTTGGATATGTTCCGGTGGAGAGATAACCCCCATCTCCGCCAGCTGTGTATAACAGAATGAGAGCGCGACGGCTGTTAGTATGACGATCCAAAGAGCTATCCGCTGGTGATTCAAAGAGGGTATATGCCACAGCAGTACAGCCCACAAAAGCGTTATTGTTCGAAAAAACAGAGCGGAACTGCTAAGTGTAACTGCCTCATCATAAATAGGACCCGGCCACCCGCCCCACACATGATTCAAAAAATAGACCTGGGGATAGCCAAAAAATTCGAACAACAGCAGTCCAACAGCGATGAGTAAAAGAATGGCGAAGGTAATGGGCCGATTCCACCGGATATCCCATTTCCGGAGCAACCGCCCTACAGCATAACCAAAAAAGACGCTGGGCAATGGAAAAATAAGCCAGTATCCCAGACCGTGAACGCTAAAGCAGCCGGTAAATAAAGAAGCTGTCAGCAGCGGCAGGCCCGCCATATATAAGTAACCGAGAATGGTTAATGCAGCACGAAAGTCACCTTTCTCTGGAGGGAATTGGCAAGAAGCCCATCCCGCCCAAAAACATCCAACTAATGATGCCAGTACGGCTGATTCAATATGAAAGTCGCCCAAAAGAGGAATCCATAGCAGGCCAATACCGATAAGAATGGGAATAATCACTTTTGACGGGAAAGCTGTTCTCATAACCTTCATCAATATTAAAAGCTGCTTTTAAGATAATGCCTATGCAGACAGGCACGCCCAGTAGATCCAGAAAATAAGTACGAATTGCAAGGGCAGCCGCAGCAGGGTAAGCAGGCTGTACCAGGAAGCCCAGCCCGACTTCCGAATGCTTTGTACTGTCATATTAATATTGGCCGGGAAAACAGCAACGAGCAAAAGGATAAGTCCCCAAGCGGCCGCTATTTGCAGTGATGGAATAAGCAGGCCAATCGCACCGGCTATTTCTGCCGCCCCGCTGAGATATACCAGCCGACGACGGTGCGAAAGGACGGCAGGCACAATGCTTATAAATGGTTTGGGGATAATAAAATGGAGCGTCCCGGTGATAGCAAAAAGCGCTGCAATAATATATTGGTGAACTTCAGGCTGCAGCAATCTCCCCCCTTATTTTTTTAACATCGTAGAAAGTACAAACCAGATATTTTCTTTGCGCTCCATCAGCCGGCGTTTAAAATAGGGAAACCACATGGTGCCGTAGGGAACATATATTCGAGCATTATATCCCTCGGATGCAAACTCCTCCATCGTTTCCTGGCGCAGCCCATACAGCATCTGAAACTCAAAGCGTGACGGTCCGATATTATGTTCCCTCGTATAGTCCTTAATCCACTCAACCAGTTCATCATCGTGAGTGGCCATACGCGGATAGGGCGTTTTTTCCAACAGTATCTTCGCATATTCTTTATAAGCCGCTTGAATGGCATCCATTTTCTGCAACGCGATGCGCTCGGGCTCGCTATAGGCTCCCTTGCACAGGCGCACATCGGCGCCTATCTCTGCCAGCTCAGCAATATCATTTTTAGTGCGGTGCAGATAGGCTTGAATAACGATACCCACGTGCCGGCCATATTTCTTAAATGCTTCTTTAAAAAGGTCGATCGTTAACTGGGTATAATCGGACCCCTCCATATCAATACGCACAAATTGATTGGTCTCGCGGGCGATATCAAGCAATTTGAACAGATTATCGCGGCAGTAAGCGCGATCAATATCAAGCCCCAGCATCGTCAGTTTAATCGAAATAGTGCTGTCGAGCTTTGCTTCCTCAATAGCCTTCAGAAGATCGATATAAGTTGCAACGGTTGCATCGGCCGTCTTTCGATCCTCCACGTTTTCGCCCAGAAGATCCAGCGTAATTTTTATTTCTTTGTTATTTAACTGCTCTACTTTGGGAACGGCTTCGGTGAAGGTTTCTCCCGCGACAAAACGTTTGGCTAAAACAAAAGGTAACTTCATTTACTTGCTAAGGTATTTCTTAATGTAATTCATAAAATAATAAAATGATTGCAGCTCTCCTATACAAGACCTGCGTAATGGTCCTGTTTTTGTAACTTTTCTTCTTTCCTCTCGTAACATTTCAAAGTTGATAACCAGTCATTCTATCATTATGGATTATTTGATAACTTTTTTCCGCATTCGCCGCTTTTCTTTCATTATACTTCTTGCTCTGCTTATGACCATCGTAGCCTCTGTGCCGGTAACGGCCCAGCAGACATTTCAGGATGAAGACCCATACCGGACAGAATCCTTCACGCTTTCAGAAGGTGGGGCACTCAACGTGCAGACTTCCGGCGGACATATTACCGTTAAGGGAGCCGAGGGCAACAACCTTCGCGTAGAAATGTATGTCCACAAGAACGGCCGCATGCTATCACCGGCAGATACCGATTTAAGCGAATGGGAAATTGAGATATCACAGTCCGGACAACAAGTTAAGGCCATTGCCAAACGTAATAACAGCGGCTGGAACCTTTTTGGAGGCAGTAACCAGCAATCTATCTCCTTTGTCATCTATGCTCCGCGAAAGATAAACACCGAACTTTCCACCAGCGGCGGTCATATCAGCATACAGAAACTCGTCGGTAACCAACAGCTTAAAACAAGTGGAGGACACCTAAACATATCGCAGGTAAAAGGCACCGTTGACGCAAGCACTTCCGGCGGACATATTAACGTGGACGGCAGCTCGGGCGAACTAATGCTTAAAACAAGCGGCGGCCATATTACACTGGCCGACGTGGGAGGAGTAATAGAAGCCAAAACCAGCGGTGGAAATATTTCTGCTGACCTTAATACCATCGATGAGCATGCGAAACTAAAGACCAGCGGCGGAAATATCGCTATTACAATTCCTGAAAATACGGGGTTGGATCTTGACTTAAAGGGAAGCTATGTAAATGCAAGTCTCGATAATTTTTCAGGTACAACCGACCGAAATGAAGTAGAAGGAGAGCTTAACGGCGGCGGACCCGGACTTTCAGCTAAAACCTCCGGTGGAGTTGTCACCCTCAGCTTTAAGTAACAGAGTGGTACTACTGTTCTATCTTCCGTTCGGTCATGACCATAATATGGGCCCACGGTGTACCAGGCTCCATAAGCCAGGGGGCACCGGGACTTATGGGCTTACCGGCCAGCCCTGTTGAGGCCTTGGTGGCATAAGGAATGTAAACTACATAAAGCGGAGAGGCCTCATTGACAGTACCTTCCTCATAATTAAAGGCCTCCTCTCCGCCGGTTAGCGAATACAGTGCCATTGGTTTTTCAGGCATCGGAAGTTCTCCCGTTTTAATCTCATTCCGCCGAAACAGATCAACCTCTTGCGTAGACATTCCCTCTGCCCTGAGCTCTCGGCCGCGCTTCATAAAGGGCTCCAGGTCTTTATGATAGCAGGATACGTGGAAATTACTTTTCCCTGGATCATCGGCCAAACAGATCAGTTTATTGCTATCGCTGCCTTCCCGCAGAACGGAAAGCGTAGTATCAGCATTATAGCCTATTACTGTAGCTCCCGCCCGGAGGCTTTCGGGCGCAGCGCTAACTGCTGCCACAATTTGCTGCTCGGTCGGATAGATCTTCTGTGCTGTTGCATTATTATAAATGCTGCATAACAGAGCTGCGATTCCCCCAAAAATCAATGCCTGAAATTTCATTATAACCGTTCCCCATTTTTTAAATTAGAAATCAATTTACAAAGCCCGGCTCAAACTTGCAGCCATAAGTATTCGCTTTGCAGATGGATATAGAAATCCATGGTCCTGGTCTCGCAACCTTATAACCAGCCGCACGCTGCAGCAGTGGCCTGTGCTTGCAAAACCACTTTAGTCTAATGTAACTCTGCCATCAGACAAACCCGAATTATTCCAGCACAAAGCGGAAAGTAATAGTCCCCCATTGCGATTGCTGGGGTACGCCTGACGGAAGGTGGGAAAAGCGCCAGCTTCGCAGCGTTCGCATCACCTCACGCTCCAGTTCAGGATTCATTTTTTTGAGCGGTATAATACGCCCAACCGTGCCATCGGGTTTTACCTGAAATCGGATCGTGATCGTTGCTTCCGAGCCGGTAGTATTGGAAGGCAGCGGCTGCACCATAGGCGAGCGTTCGATATCTCCCTCCCACTGCAATTCATAGGGAGCCGATTTATTTTTTTCATTACCTCTTCCCTGATCGGCATCGAGATCACCGGTCATACCTTTAACATCCCCGCTTGTTTGTGCTCCTTCCTTTTGCACCTCATCTTTCTCGGTTTTAGGCGGTACCGTAACCTCTTTTCGTTCTTCAGTAGCTGATTCTTTTTCAGGATCCACCTTATCCGTCTCGGGTGTTTTTACCGCTTCCTCCTGCACATCTTCCTGCTGGTCGGACAAATCCACCTGTTTTGCCGTTTCATTGGTTGTTTGCTGCTGTTCCTGAACATCATCCGGTGTTTCAGGATCTGGGTTCTCCGGCTCTACCTCAGAAGGATCGGGACGTGTCGCCACCTCTTCATTCTTCTGCTCAGCAAACTCCGCACGTTTACCCGCCTTGAATTCGCCGAATTCTACTTCAATAAATGAAGGGCGCGCATTGGTCTGAACGGTAAAGGTATAAAGCAAAAAAATAATGATTAAAACTACATGTAGTCCTCCCGTGATAGCCAGAGCAAAGCGATCTTCGTCATGTAGCGTAGGCAATTCCATTGGCATTTCTTATTGGGATGATTGTTCTGTTGCCATCACAATTTTTAGATCCAATGCTTTAGCAACGTTCATAACGCGTACAGCATTGTCTACAATGGCATCTTTGTCGGCACGCAGCACCAGGGTGCTCTCCGTCTTGCTGCCTTTTACCTCACGAAGAGCCGACACCAGCTGGCCCTTTTCGGTCTGTTCACCATTAACGTAAAACTTGCCCTCTTTGGTAACAGCAACATTAATAAACTGCGATTCTGTTTGGGCGCCGGTTTCTGCTTTTGGAATATCCACTTTAATACCAAAATTGGTTACAAAAGAGGATGTCAGCAGAAAAAAGATCAGAAGCAGCAGTACAATATCCGTTAACGACGACTGTGAAAACAGCGTCAACGGCTCCATTTTGTCTTCATCCTTCCTAAAATCCATTAGCTATACCTCTTGGGCTTCTCTTTTACGCTTCTTTTTACTGCCGGGTGCCTGCAACAGGTCAATAAAATCGGATGAGGCATTTTCCAGTTCATGCACCATGCGGTTGATTTTTCCCAGCAAAAAGTTATAAAATCCAAAGGCAATAATACCCACAATCAGTCCGGTGGCAGTCGTTATCAGCGCTTCCCAAATACCGCCGGCCAACACACTGGGATTAACATTACCCTGCAGCGATTGGATATCCATAAAGGCCTCAATCATTCCGGTCACCGTACCGGTAAAACCTATGAGCGGGGCCACACCGGCAATCGTTGCCAGCCAGTTCATGCGTTTTTCAAGGTGGAATATCTCTTTTTTACCGGCATTACTGATAGCATTTTCAATATCGCGAATAGAACGACCCAACCGCCCAATACCCGCTTTAAGGATACGTGAGAGCGGCTTATCAATACTATCGCAGTAAGTTAGGGCACGTTCACGATCCCCATTCTTTAGCATGCCCTCAACTTCGCGTAAAAAACCATCGACCTCAATGCGTGAGTTGTTGAGCGATCGCCAGCGTTCGGCAATGACAAAGACTGCAACAACAGACAGAATGAGCAGTGGAATCATTAACACCCCACCTTCGGCAAGCAGCCCAAACATCGACATACTTTCCTGTTGTGCTGCCATACTTAAACTATCGGCTGCCATCGAGGTATCCGGCTGCGATTGTATCAAAAAGAATAGTAATGCTTGCATAAATTGACCTCTTTTAAAAAGTATTATCTGGAATAAGTTATAAAGTTATTACTCTTGAGCGGCTCAGGCAGCTTGGGAATGGCATCTCGAGCCGCCGCGTTGGTTTTAAATTGACCAATACTGACCCGGAAATAAGTTGTACCGTCAATGGTAACTTGCTTAATATTTATACGGAAGTTTGGTCCATCTACCTTCTGTGCCAGCTCTTCTGCCAGTTCCCGTGTGCGAAGCGAATGAATCACAATCGTATAATATCCCCCGGCCAGATCGGTATTCGGTTCTCCGTACAACCCATAGGGCTTGTTATCAACGGATGCACCGCCATTTTCATTGCCCGCCGGTATTGACCGTTGAGTCTCATTACCAGACGGCGACCCTTCGTTAACAACCGGGGCTGCAGGATCTACCGTAGGATCCACTGTTTCGGCAGCTTCTGCGTCCTCCGGCTGCTGTTGGGTTGGGTTTTCCTGAGCAGGCAGCTGCTCTGATCCTTGTTTCTCACTGAACAGACCAAAATCATAGGCAAACCAGCCGGCAGCGGCCAATATCAATACGATAAGGATAATCAGCATAACCCTGCCAATAGGATCCTTACTCGGCTTCCCTGACGGCTTATGGGTCTTTTGTGATTGTTCAGCGGCACTTTCCGATGCCGTTACTTCCTCCTTGTCAGTAACCGTTTCAGTGGATTCCTGATCAACTATTTTCTCAGCCGGTTCTTCTTCTTTTTCCGGCATCACTTCCGGAGGCTCCACTTTATCGTCTTTACGGCTTTGTGCCTCAGACCGGGCCGCCATTTCATCTTTTTTGTCCTCCTCAGCGTCAATATGAGAAGCTTCTTTTTCAGCTTCCTCCTCTTCTAAAGCAGGTATTTTGCCGGTTTGCGGCTCCTTATAGGCCCCAATCAACTCGATTGGCTTCATCCCGGCATATCTGTTATTTATTTCCGTCTCAAAAACATCGGCCGGCTCAAAATCCAGTCTGTCCTGAACCGTTGTAAAGGTGCCAAAGCCTTCGATATGGAACTTATTCTGGTCCTCCCCTACCTGCTGAATATGCTCAATCAGTTTTTTTAACTGATCATCAGCCTCACTCCGATCCATACCGGTACGCTCGGAGATAAATGATATCAGCTGTTTTTTGTTGATGTTCATTTTGGTATATCGCTCAATTGTCGGGAGTAAACCGAACTAAATCTTTGGGAGGCATCATAACAACCCGACCGTTATCATACTGCTTTTGAAATTGTTTCTGGTGCTCAAGACGGAAGGCTCCCATCCCATCGATATGCACTTTATTTTTGCGGCTTATCTGTTCTCGTATAATGGCGGTTAATGCTTCCAAAAACTGCTCATCCATTGTTATATATTATAGTTTGAGTGTAATTCCACCATAAATTTGCATAGGACGTTCGGTAAATCCCTCCCATTTCTGGTACTCCTGGTCAAGCAAGTTAACCGCTTTTGCATAAACACCTATATTATCCGTGATAGCCAAATCAAACTGTGCACCTAAAAGTACATAGGCATCCAGTGACTGATTATCAGCGGTCTTTCGTTTTCCAGTATAGTCGGCCCAACCCTCTATTGTAGCCCGGTCAAATAAACGCAATCCAAAACCGGAGGTCAAGCCAAGCTTTTCGGTAAAGGGAACGCGCCCTCCATCTTTAATTTCAAAATTTTGTGCATAGACCTGAGCGTTCAGCCAAAATTTTTCGGGCACTACCTGATGTGTTGCCCCCGCGTGTAGTCGTATTCTGGTAACATCTGCATATCGGATGCCGTAAAATAGTTTTTCTCCGGATTGTCCCGCCACAGTATTTCGCTCAAAAATAGGCCGGTTAGAAATATCCTCATAGCGGATGCCGCCTGTGAGGGAGCCCACCTCGGAGTAGTTCAGCTTTAGCGAAGCCGATCCATACATTTTATAAGAATGGCGGAAGGTATAATTGGGATTTAAAAAGCGATTCGTGGCATGCAGCTGTTCGGCCGTTTGCACATACGGGCGCCCTCCGACCTCACCGGTAAGCACCGCCCCTTCAAAAACGGGCTGTTCAATGGTTACGGTTGGCCCGAAATAGACCTTAGAGTCAAATTCATCAGCCCCATAATAAACGCGAGCATTTGCCGTCAAGTGAGTTTCATAATTGAACAACCGCTGATACTCAGCGCCTGCATAGCCGGTTTTCCACTGTCCGCTGGATGTGGGATTGCTATAGTCGCCAAGCCTGCCGCCAAGCTCTGCTGAAAAAGTTTCATAGGGATGTGCTCCGGCCCATCGTTTGGCAAAGGAGGCATCATAAACCCCCTCGTCGGATTTCCCTGAGAGATCACCCGCCATCATTTCTGCCTGATAGTAGCGGGCATTAGCTTTAATATTCCAGCCGGCAACATCATTCTCAAGGTGACTCAACTCTCCTCCGAGAGAAAATCCACCGTATTTGTTTTCCGGTGTTTTGGCATTGGAAGGGCTGTCATCCAAAACATACAGATGGTTAAAACTGTTCTGGATGCTTGCATCAAGGGTCAGCTTCATTCGTTCGTTGAGCTTGGTAGCAAATTCACCGTTCGCCGTTAAAAATCGAAAGCTGCTGTTTTGGTTATCTAAATGACCTTTGGAGGAAGACAAATTTAGATCGCCGCCGATATAGCTTTTGCTGCTGGGCCGTGTTACTCCCCAAAACTGTACCTCAGGACTGGTATAAGTACCAAAACCCGCCCTGGCAAAAGCATTTATTTCCGGTGAATATTGCATGGATGTAAAAGGTGGGGGCTCCGGAAGAGACATGGCACTAATTGGCAAGTTAGCAACGGCATTATCGCGATCTTCCATATAGGGCATACGGTCGGGATCTACCTTGTATGCGCGAGAAGCCGGCTCGAAGCCAAGGATCGGCTGACGGCGCAATCCCGGGAAGCGGGCTTTAAATTCGCTGCGTATCTCAATATCCTGAGGATCAATTTCGGGCAGCATAGCATCATCCCTGCCCCCCCTGTCCTGCGCCATGGCAGTAGTGGCACCCAAGGAGATTAACAGTAAGAAAAAAGTAACACTACAAATACGATTCATGGATCTATAACTAAAATATAACTGAGTGCCAGTGAAAATAAGCTTTTAAGGTACTAATTTTTTTGCAACGATTAATGTTCAATTGTTGAAACTTTATACCTGGCTTTGACCGTTCTGTTTCGTATTCAATAAAAAAATATCGATTCCCGGTTAAATCATATAATCGGTTTCCCGGCCTTAGTAGAACGTAGCTTATCAATAAATAATATAACAGGAGTTATACTGCCCACAAAAATGACCATGCTTGCGTGCGTTATGGTGGCATAGGCGATGCCGGTAACAGCAGGCACAGCAAAAAGTACCAGCAGGGACTGTTTGACAAAATAATGATAGGTTCCCAAGCCGCCGGGCGATGGTATGGCAATACCGATTGCTGAAATAACAGTGATCACCAGTGCATCAAGCAGATCCAGATGGTAGACTTCCTGCATATTAAACATCCAGAAAGGAATATAAGTCATAAGGGTGTAGCAAAACCAGATCATGACCGTATAAAACATAAACAGCCACCAGCGCTCAACTTTTCGGGCCGATAAAATGCCGTCTTTAAACATAATGAGTGCTTCCCGGGTCCATTCAATCCAACCTTGTATTAGCTCAAATTTAGTTCCCAGCCAATTAACAAACTGAATGAGCAAATATCCCAGCAACGCTAAAAAGCCCAAAAAGAGCAGCGCTCCAATATAGGTTAAGATATTGGACTGATTGGTGAGGAAATTGATCGTCTCATCACCAAAAATTTGCTTCAGCAGTGACAGGTCAGCAATGATATAGACGGAAACTACGCCCATCAAAAAAACCATTATTAGGACATCAAAAATTCGCTCCAGGACAATAGTCCCCATTAGCTTGGAAGTGTTCAAACCCTCTTTTTTGGCCACATACATGGGGCGGGATACTTCTCCGAGCCGGGGTCCTACAATATTCATTAAATAACCTACCAATACTCCGGCTATGAGTGTTATTCGGTCCAATCCCTTTTTATCGTGCTCAATAAGCAGCTGCCAGCGAAGGGCGCGGAAGATGTGGCTGCAAAATGCTGCTATGGCAAAGGGCAGGATCCATCCGAATTGCATATTTTGAGCATATTCCCAAACCTCCTGCAACCGTACATTTCGAAAGGCCAGCCAAAGAAAGACGCCTCCCAGGGATAGGGCTAAAGTGATTTTTAGCAGTCGTTTTATCATGGAAGCAAACCAGCGTACCTTACTTTTATCAGCATATTATTCATTTCGCATATCTATAATTTCAGCTCCATCCGGATAGTCGAGCTGAAACATCTCATTGCGGGCGGCAATAAAAGATCCATTACTAAATTTCGTAGTGATAATATTGTCAACGGGATCTACTGCCCGTATTTTGCGGGGTATTTTATCTTTGGATAAAAAGATTTCAACTTTTTTATAGACGGCAAAAGGATCTTCAGAGCTCAGCTTAATATAATAGTGATCATCCCGCCATTCTTGTACATCCACGGTAAAGGTTGAATCGATGCCATTCAGGATTCGCGAGGGAGCAAAGTCATCTTCCTCCGGTGCGTATTTGCTAATGATCACCCGGTTCCGGCTGTTATCGTACACCATCGATGTTTTCCCGTTTACGACAACCGACTGTCGGTCAGTCCGAACCTTATATCGGCGCTGCCCCACCCATATCCATCCTTCGTCCGAGGTGGTATCCTGGGTATAAGAATCGACAGACTGATGAACAAAATCAGCTTTAAAGACCTGTCCCTCGTCAAACTTCTGTTTCAGCTCTGAAAATATACTTTCTTGGGCCCTTGAGGTATCGGGCATGAGGGCCGTTAATAATATACAGAAAAGAAATACTGCGTTCTTAGCGATTATATTCGTCCAATTCATCTAATAGTTGCTCTAATTCTTCTTCATCCTCAACCAGCACATCGCGCGCCGTACTGCCTTTATAAGGCCCCACAACGCCGGCATTAAACAGCTGATCGATAATACGGCCGGCCCGGTTGTATCCTATTTTCAACTTACGCTGCAACAGTGAAACCGATCCCTGCTGATGCAGGACAATGATTTTTGCCGCCGATTCAAACAGTTCGTCTATATCATCCAGCGGATCGGGAATATCACCACTGGATGATTCATCTTGAATAACAGGTAATTCATACTTTTTATTATATCCACGCTGATTTCCGATGAATTCAGTGATCTCTTCAACCTCTGCAGTCGATACGAAAGCGTTTTGGATACGCGTCATGCCTCCGCCGTTGGTAAAGAGCATATCTCCGCGGCCAATCAGCTGGTCCGCTCCGCCGGTATCTAAAATCGTTCGTGAATCTACCTTAGAAGCCACCTGATAAGCAATACGGCCCGGAAAGTTGGCTTTGATGGTACCGGTAATAACATTAACAGACGGCCGCTGCGTGGCAACCACCAGATGAATACCGACCGCACGCGCCAGCTGCGCCAGCCGGGCAATAGGCTCCTCAATCTGCTTTCCGGCCGTCATCATCAGGTCGGCCAGCTCGTCGATGAGTACAACGATATAAGGCAGGTGTCGGTGGCCTTCCTCCTCATCCAGCTCACCATTGTCGAATTTTTTGTTATAAGACCTGATGTCGCGCACCAGCCCGTCTTTGAGCAGATCGTAGCGCTCATCCATCTCGATCGTCAGGCTCTCCAGGGTTTCCTGCGCTTTGGTGGTATCGGTGACAATTGGCTCCTCAGCGTCCGGAAGGGTTGCCAGAAAGTGTTTCTCTATTTTCTGGAAAAGGGAAAGTTCAATCTTCTTCGGATCAATCATCACAAACTTAAGATCATCCGGATGGCATTTATACAGCAAACAGGTAATTATGGTATTGATACCCACCGTTTTACCCGACCCCGTAGCCCCGGCAATCAGCAGGTGCGGCATTTTAGTAAGATCAACCATAAAGACTTCATTCTCGATGGTCTTCCCAAAGGCCAGCGGCAGCTCGTAATCACTTTCTACAAATTTTTTCGTATTAATCACCGATTTGATAAAAACGGTTTCGCGCTGGCCGTTCGGCACTTCAATACCCACGGCAGAACGTCCCGGAATAGGTGCCATGATACGCAGTCCTTTGGCAGCTGTAGCCATTTTAAGATCATTGGCATAGCTCTCAATCTTGCTGATCTTCACATCCGGGGCCGGATCCAGCTCATAGAGCGTTACGGTTGGGCCTACAATGGCGTTAATACTTCGGATTTCGATCTTGTGCCGCTTTAACTTATCGAGAATAATGCGCTTATTCTCCTTAATCTCCTCCAGATCCACCTCATTGCCTTCATTGGGAGGCGAATCCAACAGATCTACGGTTGGAAATTTATACTTTACCCGCGGCACTTCTTTGGCTTTGTCTTTATTCTGCCGGTCAAGTTCTCTGGCACCTGCCTGTTCATCACCCTCGCCCACATATACGGAGATATCAACATCGTCTTCCTCTTCAGCAACCTTCCGTTTTTCAACGTCGGCACGGGGTCGCTGATCCAGCGTCTTCACCTCCTCCTTCTGCTTGAGCCAGCGTTCGCGGTCCTGCTCCTGCGAGCGTTCCACAATTTCATCAATAGACTGGGACGGCTCCTCTTCTCTTTCTTTAGCCGGAGACTGCTTTCTTTGTTTGCTTGGAACCTGCTCTTTGCTCGTGGATTCCCGCGACTGCCGGCGCAGCTGCTGTTCGGCCTTCTGTTTCTGCCGCACTCTTTCTTGCTGCTGTTTGGCTTTTTGTTGCTCCTTTTCAACTTGTTTCTGCTCTTTTCGCTCTTCTTGCCAGTCAGCCACTGACTCCTTGGTATCACCCAACCAGCCCTTGATGGTATCTACCGTCGTTTGCAGGTCTCGGTCGAGCAGTGCCAGAATGGTAGTGATTAGCAGAACGGCTAAAATTATAATAGATCCGATACTGCCGGTTATATTCTGAAGTACCTGAGCGGTAGCAATACCGGAGGTGCCGCTCCAGGTGGAAGACAGCCAGTTATATTCGGCATTGAACCAGCCAATAACCGTTGAAAAAAGTACCATGGACCAGATGCCGTAGGCCGTAAGCCAAAGTAGCTGATGTACCTCGTGGCCCCTGAATATAAACCAGCCGTACAGGAGAGTGAGAACCGGGATAATCAGACTCATATATCCAAAGAGCTGATAAACAAAAAAGTGCGACAGGTAAGCACCCAGTACGCCCAGACCATTTTGAATGCGAAGCGCCGGCCCGCGATCAATGCTCAGTAAACTATCCGCCGACAAAGATTGGATGAGATTATAGTCGGACGCATGATAGCTTAATATACTGAGACCAAGAAGGCCGCCAACGGCCATAATTAGGATGCCGATAATTTCCATTTTCCGGGATTCTGAAAGACCTCCCAAAAAATTGCCTGAATTACTCTTCTTTGTCATAGAAATCCGAAATAATTCCTTCTTTCATTACAGGTAGAACCTCTTTGCTGTTTCTCTGACAGCAATATGATAAATCTTTATCACTTACGACACCCTGCAGACGCAAGGCATAGTCGGACGTTCTTATAACCTGCTCTATATCATCCCCAAACTTCTCATAAATACCAAAAGCAACCTTAGCACCGTCTTGCATAGCTCTTTGAGGTTCTCCGTTGGCCAGATCAGCGATAATATTGCCGGCACAAAGCAGGTCTTCGAGTGCCATACTTCCCCTCCACCCGGCGCAGACCAGCGCAACATCGCCATCGGTAACCGCCAGATGTTCGACTATGGCTTGTAAGTTAAGAAAAGAACCGATAACAATCTGCCGTGCTAATCCAGAACGCTTAATAGCCTTCGTCCCGTTGGTCGTATTCAGGATGATGGTCTTACTTTCTACCGCTTCAGGCGTATAGTCGAGAGGCGAATTCCCCAAATCATAACCTTCGATCTTAACTCCGTCCTTTTCACCACAGAGCAGATAGTATGAAGAATCCAGGTTTTGAGAAATCTTGCTGGCATCACTCATATCGGCCACAGAAATAACACCCTTAGCGCCATGATCAAGAGCCGTAGCTATCGTAGAACTGGCTCTCAGCACATCAATGATAACTACTGTCTTATCCCTTAAATCCTCTTCCCGGAAGGACTGCGAGGATATAAAAACATCTACCTTATTGTTCATCAATCGTATCTATTTTTGCGATTTTTTTTAATTGGATTCCATCTATTTCTCCAAAAATGGAGGCTTTACTATCCTGGCTTCTGCCTTTTTGTTTCGCACCTCTATAAAAATGCTTTGTCCGGTATTAGCAAAGGCGATGTCCACATATCCCAGGCCAATATTCTCGCCCAGGCTGATGGAACGCGTGCCACTGGTTACCGTACCAATTTCATTATTATCACCATCAAAAATGACGTATCCCTGGCGGGGAATGGATCGTTTATCATCAATAGTAAAGCCCACAAGTTTGCGGTTAAGGCCTTCTTCTTTTACTTCCACCAGTGCATCACGGCCAATAAAGTCGCCCTTGCCGAGCTTTGTGAGCCAGCCCATACGCGCTTCCAGCGGATGTGTATCCTTAGTAATATCATTACCGTAGAGCGCAAAGCCCATTTCCAGGCGCAGCGTATCTCGAGCACCCAGGCCGCAGGCTTGTATATCAAACTCTTCGCCCGCTTCCAGAATAGCGTCCCATATGGCCTCCGGATCGACAGCGTTTTTGTCAAAGTACAGCTCAAATCCATCTTCCCCGGTATAGCCGGTGGCAGAAAGCGTTACATCATTAAAGCGGGCCAGCGTTCCTACTTCAAAATGATAAAAGGGAATGCCGGACAGATCCGTTTCGGTTAGTCTTTGAAGTGTTTCCTCTGCTTTAGGTCCCTGCACGCCCAGCAAGCAGGTATCGTCAGAAATATTTTCCAGTTTGGCATCAAATGAGTTGTGAGCGGCGATCCAATCGAAATCCTTTTGGATGTTTGAAGCATTAACAACCAGCATATATTGCTCTTCATCCAGCATATACACCAGCAAATCATCCACAATGCCACCGTCTTTATAACACAGGGCCGTATATTGGGCTTTCCCGGGACTTATTTTTGAAAGGTCGTTAATGGTAACATACTGAAGCAGGTCCAGCGCTTGAGTACCCTGCACAATAAACTCACCCATATGAGATACATCAAAGATTCCCACGCTGTTACGCACGGCTTTGTGCTCTTTACGGATACTGTCATACTGCACAGGCATTTCAAATCCGCTAAAATCAATAAGTTTGGCACCGGCTTGTTCATGAAGGTTGTAAAAGGGCGTTCGCTTTAGCATAGCACGCTATGGATTAGGTTATCGGCTTTTCAGAGCCTTGCTGTTATCCAGCAGAAGGCATAAGATATTACTATTTATACAACCGATGGCTTTGCAATGGCTGTATTTTCCAATAAGTGGCCTAAAATACGTATTTCTGTATAGAATGAAGAATGAATTCTTTCACGGATTTGCTATTTAGCATATAGCGGAAAATGCTTATCTTTAAAGAGATTATAATTAGTCCATTAAAACCATTATTTCAAATGGCAATCAACAAGCAGCAAGTACGTTCGGCCCTTACCCATGTGATTCACCCGGAAGGGGAAAAAGACATTATAAGCCTGAATATGGTGGAGGACCTGATTGTGCAGGATAGTTTTATTACGTTCACGATCGATCTACCGGAAAAGAATGCCGCGCTCGAAGCCAAGCTTAAGAACCTTAGCGAAGAGGCCATCCGCAAGTTTGTGGATAAAAATGCGGTTTTAGATATAAATACGGCCGTTAATATTTCCAAATTTCGTAATAATGAAGACAAGGGCGATTTTCCCGGCCAGGGACATCGTAACCAGAAGGATACACAAGAAGAGAATGAGGAGCTGCTTTCCGGTGTAAAAAATATTATTGCCGTAGCCTCAGGCAAGGGCGGCGTGGGCAAATCTACCGTGGCCGTAAATCTGGCCTGC
>DATGUX010000044.1:0-6768 GCA_035300985.1 Fodinibius sp. | reverse complement strand
ATCCAGATCCTTGCATAACAGATTGAGCAGATCCTCTTCGGTTCTGATCGTCTGCTCCACCGACAGCCGATATAATGGTTTATCACCCGACAACTCATCAGCCGCCAGCTCTAAAAAAGTTGTTTTCCCGCTGCCCTTTTCGCCCACTATGGCAAATGAGGCAGATAGTGCCGATTGCCACTGTTGATATGCCTGCTTAAAAGCGGCAGAAGAATCGGTTACCGGAACGGAAAAACGCGGCTCTGCGGCCGCCTCATAATCAAAAAGCCGACGATAGATAGTGGGCAGTTCCGCCAGCTTCCGTTCGGTTTCAGACAGATAGCCAAGAATATCGGCTCTTTTTGATACTGTCGTTTCCGGCTCTCCATAACCAAAAAAGCTTTTGACCTTCCGTCCGTAAATACCAGCCTTAATTTTGACCAGGCGATACCAAACTTTCAATATTCCTTTCGATTTTTGGGTCTGGTTATCGACCACATCCTGCCCGTCAAGAGTGCTTTCCCTGATCTCATATTTTTCCGTAAAAGGATGCAGCTTGGAAGCACTATCAGCCATTAAACAGGTTCTCACCTCTTCAAAAAATGCTTTCTGCCCGTTTTGGACGGAGACTGTAATATGATCAATTTTCTGCTGAACAGACGAAATCAATGCATCCGTTCTTTTGATAACCCGACTCAGTGTCTTGATAAATACTTCTACCGGCACCATTTTTGGGTCGTCCGAATCCCCGGGAGCTGTTAGATTCACGTCCAGGGCATCCCGGATCTCCTCAATTTCAAGGGGTACTTCCGAGGCAAAATCACCGTGCTGCCGATTGGCTGGCTTTAGCCCGTTAATCAGCTGTTTTCTAAAGATCCGTGCCAGCAACAACCGCCATTCAATTTGTTTCAAATCGTCACCCAATGGCGGCCCGTGATCGCTATGGTTAAAAATAAAGCTCATCTGTTCCGGGGCCTTGTTGATCTGCATCAGGGTCTTCTCAAAAAAGGCTTCGGTCTTTTGAGCGAAAACCTCTTCTCCTGCTGCCCGGCTCAGCGGACCCTCCAGCAATTGATCAAGGGAAACCAGCAACTGCTGCCGGGCGTGATCTGTCTTTTTGCGCGAGTCGTATATCTCTATCTGATTAATCTCAGCAACGGCATCCTTTAGCTGCGCGTGAAGTTTACGGAGCGGACGAAGAATGAGTTGTCGAGATGATTGGCCGAAGTCTTCTAAAAAATGTTCACTCTCTTTTTGCAGGACTTTTTTCAACTGCAGAAAATCCAGGATCGCTTTATTTCTTTCAAGCTGCAGCCCTTTCGGCTCACTCCACTGCTTTTCTTCGTTCAGTAGACTTTGCCGAAGCCCTTCCCACTCCTTCCTTACTTGTTCCGGATCCCTGGGTTTTGGCCTTTTATTAGCCGCCTTTTTTTCAATACTTATATGGACCCTTGCTTGTATTTGCTCAACCGCTTCATCTAACTTTTGAGAAAAGGAGTTTTCCAGGAAGTCCACCTGTTTTTCCGTGACGGACACCAGCTTAGATAAATCCGGCGAGGGCTGTTCTTGGGCTCCTTTTTTAACCTTCGGTGCCAGTAAGTGTTCAAGGGAAATGAAAAACTGTAGCTGCCGCTGGCAAAACTCCCGGAGCACCCCAATGATGAGTGCCGGATCGGTCAAAATATACTCCACCTCATTGCGTATTGGAATTTTCCTGGACCAGACTACTTCTTCGGGAAGCTCTTGTACAACCTCACTCAAAACTTGAAGATAGGTATTTGAAAAGTCGCCGGTGGGCTGCGCTCCCAAATCTTCAGAAATAGTTTCAAATAACTGAGGCAAGCCCTTTTCAAGAATATATAACTTCCCCTCTCCCTGCAACTCCAACAATTGTTGAATCAATCCGTTGTAGTCGGCTACCCGGGATTTAATGAGCTTCTGAAAACTGCTTTTAAACCTCTGCTCAATTGTGGGATCAAAAGTATTGATCAGAATTTCACGATCCAAATAAGACCTCGTTGTTGATATTTAACTAAAAGCTACGGATCACGATAATTGAAACTAATATAACAATGACTGGAAAGAAAGATGCTTTTTATTCTTGGAGAAATATTAATTACATTTAATCTAACCTTCAATTCTATATCCAAACAATAAACTGCAAGTTGAGGCAAATATTTAAGACGCTTTATTCCCGATACAGCCGGCTCTGGCTCAGCGTTGTGCTAAGCTGTCTGGCTATGGTCAGCTGCAATTCACTTTCTCAGGCACAAAAAAATTCAGATAACACATTAACCCATCTTTCTACGACTGTCAGAAGTGATGGCAAGGGGCAGGTTGTTCGATTTCACCTTCTCCAGCAGGCCGATTCTTTCCGTGTGTATCAGCCCGAGCCGCACCTTATCCAGGTTGCTCTCTTTGGGAACAAAATCGGTGCCGAGAACCTGAGCACTCCATCGGGCACACCTATTTTTGACGATGCCAAATATTACAGCATCCCACAAGGGCTGGGGATGGATTTACAGCTCAAACAAAAATACTTTTTCGACAGCAATATCTACCGCGATGCCCAATCCGACGATATCCTGCTCAGCCTTACTAATACAAAACAAGAAGCACTGGCGGAACAAACAAAAGGACGTACTCCTATCAACTGGTCTGACCCTGCCTTTCCGGCAGAGGATAAAAGTATGGCCTCCAGGCAGGGCCGCAGTTCCGGCAACAGCCAGGTACAAAACAAGCTTAAATTTGATACAGTGATATTGGATCCGGGCCACGGCGGCCACGATACCGGTGCCATTGGCTATGGTAATAAGGAAAAGGATATTGTACTTAGTATTTCTAAAAAAGTGGGCGGCTATATTGAGGAAAATATGCCCGGTGTCAGCGTTGTTTACACCCGCGATGATGATACCTTCATTGAACTGGAAGAACGGGGGAGCATTGCCAACCGTCACTCCGGCGACCTTTTTGTCTCCATCCATGCTAACTCGAGCACTTCAAGGCAACCCCATGGAACGGAGGTTTATTTTTTAGGTTTAGAGCGCTCACAAAGTGCCCTGGAGGTAATGAAAAGAGAAAATAAGGTCGTTCGTCCCAACAGTGATAATGACCAAAAGAAACTAAGCCAGGAAGAGCTGTTAATCTATGAATTGGCTAACAGCGGATATATTTCATCCAGCGAGCGTATAGCGGGAATGATTTCCCGGCAATTTGATGAACGTGCCCAGCGACGATCACGCGGGGTAAAGCAGGCACGTTTTGTGGTGCTCTACCATGCATCCATGCCGGCCATCCTGGTTGAAACCGGATTTATCAGCAATCGGAATGAATCGAAGTATCTTGCTTCTGACTACGGACAAAGTATTATTGCATCGGCTATTTTCCGGGCCATCCGCAATTACAAGCAGCAGGCTGAACGAAGTCGACACCTTAGAACAAAATAACAGCTTTATTTGAAACCACTAATCATTGGCGTTGCCGGCGGCAGCGGATCAGGCAAAACAACGGTTGTCAATCATATTATGAATGCTATAGGTGAAGATAATATTCTTCTGCTGCAGCACGATTCCTACTACCGTGACCTTAAACACCTGCCGTTTGAAGAGCGCACTAAGCATAACTTCGATCATCCCTCATCACTGGAGACCGAGCTGATGATTCGTCATATTAAAGCTCTGAAGGAAGGCTATCAGGTTGAAATACCTATTTATGATTTTACTAAGCACATCCGAAAGACAGAAACAAGGGTGGGCAATGCTAAAAAGATTATCCTCATTGACGGCATCCTTATTTTCAGTGAAAAGGAGCTCCGCGAGCAGATGGATATCAAACTGTATGTGGATACCGATGGCGATATCCGGCTGATGCGCCGCATTAAGCGCGATATTGTGGAACGCGACCGTGAACTGGAAAATGTTTTGGATCAGTATGAAAAATTTGTGCGCCCGATGCACCTGGAGTTTGTTGAACCCAGCAAGCGTTATGCCGACATCATTATTCCCCGAGGCGGCGAAAATAAAGTAGCCCTGGATATGGTCAATGCCCTTATCCAGGATCGGCTAAGCTAAGACATTAGCGTTGAACTATATTTGATGATTATTTGCTTGATTAGTACCTCTTAAACTCAATAACTACTTATGGAATTAGCCACAAAAACCGCCATCGTAACAGGAGCAAGCGGGGGTGTTGGAGCGGCCTTCAGCCGAGCACTGATTGAAAAGAAGGCTACCGTTTATGGTTTAGCACGCAGCACCGATAAACTGGAGCACCTTGAACACCAGCTGGGGCCTTCTTTTAAGCCCGTAACGATGGATATTACCAATAAGGAAGCAATCGATCGCTGGATTTCTCAAGCTTTTGATGATAAGCAGCAACCGGATATCCTTATCAACAATGCCGGTCTTGCCCGCTTTGCTAATGTAGAAACACTTCCGCCGGAGGACTGGGAGATGATGATCCAAACCAATCTTTCCGGGGTATTTTATATGACGCGGAAGATTGTGCCTCTGATGAAAGAAAATGACGGCACCAGCCATATCATTAATGTCGCCTCTATTGCAAGCAAGGTGGGAAGCCCGCAACTCAGCGGCTATAATGCTTCTAAATTTGGTCTGCGCGGCTTCAGCGAAGCCCTTTTTAAGGAGCTGAGATACGATCGCATCAAAGTAACCTGCTTTTGCCCCGGCTCTATAGCTACTGATTTTTTCAGTAAAGCCAATAATACGGAATCGCACGACAATATGATGCAGCCTGATGAGGTGGCTCAAGTGCTGATCAATATTCTGGAGACGCCCGACAACTTTCTGATCAACGATATTACGATGCGTCCGCTCAACCCTAAACATCCCGATGAGCTGTAAAATAACAGGCCCTTTGCTTGCATTACTGTTGACCGCGGCACTGTTTAGCGGCTGCAGCAATACGCCGGAAGAACCGGAGGTTCTTATCCCGGAGGACACCTACACCTCTTTGTTGGTAGAGCTTCAGCTGGCGCGCACCTATGCCGAGACGGGACAGGTCGATAGCCTCGCCGCCGATAGCCTGCGGAACCGCATTTTTAAAAAGTATGAGGTTACATCAACGGCCTTTCGTAAAAGCCACAACTACTATCAGCATTTCCCAAAGCAGCAAAAAAAACGCGTAGAGGAAGCTATTGAAAAACTCCGGATGGATCGGGTTATTGCTGACAGCACCAACGCAAAATTGGATTCAACCCGCTAATTTTTCCAGATATATTTTTCTGCTCGTTCAATGACCTTCTCCTCGCGCATAAGATAGCTGAGCGACTTTTTGACCCGTTCCCGGTTCCACCCGAATTGGCGGCACAAATGCCCCATTGTTTTTGCTCCTTTCTGCAGCGCCTGCCGGATGCTCAATAGATCTGAATCAACGAGGCTTTGCTCCTCTTTCCTGCTGTTCAGGCAGTTATCGCAGTGACCACACGGCAGTACATGCTCTTCCCCAAAGTACATTCGAATATAGACCTCACGGCAGCCTTCGGTTGCGATATAACCCCGCATATAATCCAATTTATTCAGCAACGTATTACGATGGCTTTCCAGCGCTTCTTTACTTAGGCGCAGCTTTGCCTGTCGCTCATCAATAAGCCTGACCAGCGGCTGTTCCCCTCTGAGCACATAACTTAGCAGCTGATCATGATCTTGCAGCACCGCAAGTCCCTTCTTCAGGCCGTTTGGGGATAGTCCCATTTTGTCCTGCAGATAATCAGAATCAAGATATTTCGTTTCCTTAAAGGCTTCTCCGCCAAACTGGCGAAGCAAGGTATCCAGAAACTGAGCCTTCCTGCGATTATCTGAGGTCATTACCCGCTCGCGAAGAAGATCCTGGCCGGCAATAAACTGGATTCCCACTTGCGGTTTGCTGTGCTCGAAAAGCTGGATGATCTCCAACTGCCGGAGCATCTTCAATGAAGCCCGAACAATTCGCTCGGCATATCCGGACCGTTTACTCAAAGCCTTGACGTCGACTTCTTCCAGTTCCTCCATTGGTGCTCCTACAGCTAAGCTGAAGCTGTCGCACAGCACATCATAAACGCGCTGGAGCTGTGCCTGCTCGGGATAAGCATCTTTAATGCGCTGGCGAGCTACCGTTATATCGGAAGATTTATGCAGCAGCAGCGGAAAGCTCTCCAGCCCGTCACGGCCCGCCCGGCCGGCCTGCTGGTAGTAAGCCTCCAGCGAGTAGGGCATCTCATAGTGAATCACATAGCGGCAGTCAGCTTTGTCGATTCCCATGCCAAAAGCATTGGTCGCCACCACCAGGGGCAGCTTTCCCTTAATCCACTGCGACTGAATCTCTTCCCGAACCGCAGCATCAACGCCGGCATGATATGCTTTTGCGTGGATGCCCAACTGCTCGGTAATAGTGGAGGCCAACCGCTCACAACGCCTGCGCGTACCTCCGTAGATAAGTCCGGATTCCCGCTTTCCTATACGACCGACAGCTTGTAACAGCTTCTTTTCTTTTTTCTGAGTAGGCGTAACCCACCATTTTAAATTCGGCCGTTCAAAACCTTTGGAAATGATGGCCGGATCTTCAAAACCGAGACTCTCCTGTATATCTGCTCGCACTTCCGGTGTGGCCGTTGCGGTCAGGGCAATCCAGGTAGCCGTATCGGCAATAGCTTCAAAAGCCGGATAAATCTCGCGATAACTTGGACGAAAGTCATGCCCCCATTCGGAAATACAATGCGCCTCGTCAATGGCTATTAAATCAATATTCAGCCCGGGCAGCTCAGCCTGCCACAACGGGGTGTGCAGCCGCTCC
>DATGUX010000043.1:0-5066 GCA_035300985.1 Fodinibius sp. | reverse complement strand
CTCTGCGGGTTCTCTGTTTGCTCTGTATTAAAAAAAGGATGGAACGCAGAGGCCGCAGGGCAAAAAGATAAACTCTGAGTACTCTGTATGCTCCGTGTTCAAAACAATTCAGAATTCGTGGGCTTATGCTTTAATGAAAAGTTATGGTTATATTAAAGTGAATAAATGAAATCCACTATTTTTCGATGAAACGAACGGTACATATAGCAAAAAACTATAAGGAAGCGGAGCAGTGGGATATACAGCAAATACTCCGGATGTCACCTGAAGAACGCCAGCAAGCATCTGCTGCATTAAAAAAAAGAGTGTACGGAAATAATAATCCGGATGTCCGAGAGGGGCAAAAGCTTCTAAGTTAGTACACGATGAAAGCAAGTTATTTTACTGCTGACGTACAAGAGTTTTTGACCCTATTGCACGAGTATAATGTTAAGTACTTAATAATAGGCGGTGAAGCGGTTATTTATTATGGGAATGTTCGGGTAACGGGGGATATAGACTTTTACTATAAGAAGGATACAGGAAATACGAACGCTTTATATGACGTTCTGTTGCAATTTTGGAATGGTGACATACCCGGGATTAACGAGCCTAAGGATTTGCGCCAGCCGAAGTATATGGTTCAATTTGGGGTTCCTCCTAATCGTATTGACCTATTGAATGATATCGATGGAGTAAATTTTGATGAGGCATGGCCGGCGAAAGTGAAGGAAGAGATACAAATAAAGGATGAAGATATTCCGGTATATTTTATTGGATTATCACATCTTATTGCAAATAAAGAAAGAGCAGGAAGAAATAAAGACCAAGAGGATTTAAAATTTTTGTACAAACTTTGATCATTAAATACGTGACGGAATTATGTAATCTTGTATTCCGGGCGGTAGGTGCGGAGGTTTGAATACAGGAATTGAACACAGAGGCCACGAAGTGGGACACGGAGATCACAGAGGTATAATTTGTTTTGTTAGTAGTGGTTTTTAAGTTAACCTCAGCGGAGCCCTGTGTTGGAAAGAGGATTTTATTGTATATTTGGGTAATGAAGAGTTCATCTGATATATCTAAAGAACTTAACGATCAATATTTTTGGGATGTTGATGTTTCAAATCTCGATCCTGAAGCATCAAAGCGTTTAATTATAGAACGTATATTTACTTTGGGCAATGTTAAAGATATAAGGGCCATTATTGCTTATTATGGGAGGGACGAAATTGTGGAAGAGCTTTGCAAGCTTAATTATCTGGATCCTAAAACGCTAAATTTTGTTTCCAAACTTTTCAATAAGCCCAAAAAAGAATTCCGATGCTACATATCAAGTCAGTTGAGCCCGCAACACTGGAGCTCCTAAAATCTCTACAGCAGAAGAAGTATTTTGAAGGTTTTTATTTGGTAGGCGGAACAGCACTGGCGCTGTATTACGGGTACCGCCATTCTGAGGACATTGATCTGTTTTCAAATGATTATTTTGATGCAGGTCAGCTGCTGGAGCAAATTCGACAAGATTTTTCATATCAGCTTTATAATACGGTCCAGAATACCCTAAAGGGGAGCATTTCCGGAGTAAATGTTGATGTCATTGCCATCGTTACCCCTACCTCCAAAGCCCAAATACTATTGAGGGCATATCGCTGCTGTCGGAACAAGATATAATAGCTATGAAATTAAATGCGATTTCGGTTAGTGGTCAAAGATCTAAAGATTTTATTGATATCTTTTATGCCTAAACGAACTATTCAATTTCAGAGATGGTTTCATTTTATCAAAAGAAGTATGATCAGCCGAGCGCTGCACATATTTTAAAAAGCTTGGTTTATTTTGAGGATATTGATCTTGCTGATTGGCCTGTAATGATAAAAGATCCGGATTTAAAGTGGGCATCGGTAACGAAACGGCTTGAAAAAGAAGTGATGGATTTTGTTGAGAAGGGCTGAATGTTAAAAAAGAGTATGGAATACGGAGGAATGAGTTTTCCAATTAAAAATGAAAAATTAGGAATTAAGAATTGGTTGCTTTTGGATCCACGCCGATGGGTGCGGAGGTTTGAACACGGAGGGCGCGGAGGAGAACACGGAGAGCGCAGAGGATAGAACACAGAGAAAATGATTAAAGGAAAACCGAGAATAATAGTGTTATAAGGGTTTTGAAGTTATAACGGTTGTTACCTTAATCTAAGCGTCTCTTCCCCTGCAGGTAGGGGAAGAAAAAGAAGGGGTCAAAAGCAGGGCACAGAGGGATGGTTTGTTTTATGGGTAGTGGTTTTTAATTTAGTCTTAGTGAACTCTGTGTTGAAAAAGGATGGAATCCCGCTACGCCGAATCTCGATAAGTCGGGAGTATAAGGAGGGAGAGGCAAGTCTCACGAGCTCTTTTTGGCGCTGATCTTTTAGTCTTTTACTGTCATTGTCCCGAATAAGTTGGGATGAAGCAATCTTCATCTTTTGCAGCGGTTGCCATTAGCTACGCTGGCAGATCGCTTCTGTAATAGTGGTGCCTTCCAGGCTCGTGTTATTCCGAGGATACTCGGTCTCTGGGCCGGTACAGGGATCTTCCCTTCTAAGGCACGCCCCATGATTTACAACGAACAACCAATAGCCCCGTATTTAATGGCGGATATTGGAATACGGTGATTTCAGAGAAAATGGAAGTGTATATTTACTGTTAATCTAAGTTATTAAAATGGAACAAAGGCAGGAACCTTGAGTGTACAGATAAAAGCACGGAAGTTAGATGACTCTGGTGTATTCTTATTAGGCGCGGTGTTTAATTTTAAACAGATTGTTAAAGTATTGTAACAGTACCTTAATTACTTTATATTACAGGCGTTTATCCCAAGATGAGGCGCATTATGATATAACAAAATATACCCTATGGAGTATTTGTTACAAGACAGAGTAATAGCAGGAGGGTTTGTGATGTTTGCTTATGCAATATCCTTTTTTTCAATACCGGTTATCATCCGGGCAGCGAAGCGGCGTAACCTCTTCGACCATCCGGACTATAGTCGTAAAATTCATTCAGAATCTATTCCCACCCTTGGCGGGGTAGCCATCTTTTTGGCCTTTTTGCTCAGCTTTGCCATAAGTCCGTGGTCAAACAGTTTTGTGGGCTTCTCATACTTGGTAGCCGCGCTGGTTATCCTTTTCTTTGTAGGCCTCAAAGACGATCTGGTAAGCCTTTCTCCGGGTGTTAAGCTGGTGGCGCAGCTCTCTGCTATTGGACTGGTTATATACGGCAGCGATATAGTGATTGATGATTTTTACGGGGTCTTGGGCTTAGCCGATATTCCAGTTTGGATCGCTCTTCCGATTACCTTTTTTACCGTCATTGTGGTTATCAACGCTGTCAATCTGATTGACGGTATTGATGGACTGGCCGGGGGTATTGGTACCATTGCTTCGCTCTTTTTTGGAGCGGCATTTTTGTATGCCGGTCAGTGGCCGATGGCGATGTTCTCCTTGTGTTTGGCAGGAGCACTGCTGGGCTTTTTATGGCATAACTTTAGTCCCGCTTCTATCTTTATGGGCGACACCGGTTCTATGCTTTTGGGTTTTCTGCTTTCTATTGAGGCCATTGCCTTTTTAAAGCTGGGGAACGTTCCGGCCTTTACTCAGCTCTTTGGTAATGCCGTACCGGTGTTGACGGTTGCGGTACTGGCTTTTCCGCTCTTCGATACGCTGCGCGTGGTCGTAAAGCGTTATCGCCGCGGAGAGTCTATCTTTACCGCGGGGCAGGATCATATTCATCATGAACTTCTGCGCATGGGCTTTTCTCACAGCGTTGCTTCTGTGCTGCTCTACCTGTCGAGTATTTCTGTTGTGTTGTTTACCATTATTCTTTCGGGGCTGGGGCTGAATGTAAATCTGCTGTTGGCGGCCGTTATTGCGGTATGCCTCGTCATTTATCCTACTAATGGATTTAAGCGGAGATTGTTTACCAAGGCTTTTGGCCACAAATGGCAGCGGTGGTATAGCCTTCAGTGGGGCCTGCAGTTTGATCAGGAGAAGATCCATCCCCTGGATGTACTGGCTGCCGATGAGTCGAAGTCCAGAATTTACGATCTGGCCGAAAAGGATGAGAAGGAAAGAGAGAAGTTGGCGGTGTAGTTTTGGATGTGAAATCTGAGATCCGGATCAAAGCGACTATTCCATCCGACAATTCGGGTTAGGGAAAGAACCGGCACCCAATATTGAAGACTATATCAGAGTATCACTTTAATTGTTACATTAGTAGTGGTCCCTATTCATAAAATAACATGGATAAAGAAACTCGATTCTTAAGTAGAAAAGAGGCTGGACAGGAAAATATTACCTATTGGAAATCCAAATCACCGGAAGAACGTTTAAGCATACTCCAGGATTTACGTGAGCAGTATATTAGGTTATTTCAAAAAAGAAAAGGAAGCCTATGAGGCTCGAGAAGGATTACAAAGAGTTTATCGTATTGTTGAACGAGCATAGTGTCGAGTATCTCATTGTTGGAGCGAATGCAATGAGCGAAGCAAGCTGCTCTTGCAGTAATCCCCTTTAGCTGCGGTAGGATATTGCTTTGGCCTGAAACCTACAGGCCTCGCGGTGACCGTTTCTGTAATAGTGGTGCCCTCCCGGACTCCTGTCATTCCGAGGAGACCCGGTCTTTGGGATGGCGCGGGAATTTACTCCCGCGTAGCTACTACTGCCCGAGCCTTTGAGCAGGAAGAAACCTTATCTTACCTCCACACCGGAACCAGTCATCCCCTCCACTACGCCAAGGCTTCGTAGAGCGGGCCTGGCCCCCTTCGGCCACCATTCATAAACTTTAGAACATTCATAGCCCTATGGGGACATTGTTGGATGAATTTTTAAAAAAGCTTTTATCAGTGAAGTTATTTATGGATTTTCATAAAGACTGATATAAAAGTCCCCTTTAGGGTCGCCTACGCTACATAGCTTCAGCGACGTAGCGGATTTAGGGGTTGAGCAGACTTTGGGGGGCAACTAATGCCATGTTATCCCTAATGAAGATTCGGATCATGGCAAAAACGTTCCTCTCCCTACATTTTAGGGAGAGGCCAGGAGAGGCTCAAACAAA
>DATGUX010000042.1:0-2169 GCA_035300985.1 Fodinibius sp. | reverse complement strand
ATCCTTCCGGACGGTAACTATAATTCAATATTAGATCAGAAGCAGCTAAAAAGGATCAAAGAGTGGATCAGTGCCGGCGGTCGACTTATTGCTCTGGGCGGAGCCAATCGGTTCTTAGCAGCTAAAGAAGGGTTCCAGCTTACCCGGAAAGATGTTGAGGCCGATTCTGTGGCACTATCCCCGGCTCGGTCTTTTGATGAGCGGCAACGGCGGCAGATCTCAAGCCTTAATACGGGATCAATTTATAAAATAACAATGGATAGCACTCATCCGCTGGCTTTTGGCTATGATAGCTTGTACTTCTCTCTTAAGCTGAATGCGGATGCCTACCACTTTTTAGAGGACGGATGGAATGTAGGTGTGGCAGGCAAAGATGCGCATACCAGTGGATTTGTAGGCTTTAAGGCTAAAAAGAAACTGAAAGATACACTCACTTTTGGCGTGCAAAATATGGGCAGCGGATCGGTTATTTATATGATTGACAATCCGCTGTTTCGGGGCTTCTGGCAGAATGGCAAGCTGCTGATGGCCAATGCTATATTTTTGGTGGGAAACTGAAGTTTCTGGCCTAATTCTCAAAGAGGCGAGCGAGATCCGTTTCAGCGGCAATATAACCGTAGGTATTCCACCGGTCGGTTTCGTACACCTTCCGGAAAAACTCCTCGGCCCGATCAGCCCGGCCGTTAATATAGTGCCAATTGCCCAAGCCGTATCCCAGCGTAGTATTAATGTCTTTGGCGGTATTATTATTAATACTTTGCTGGATCATATCGGGCTTGAATACTCCTTTGAAGACAAGCAGTAACTGTTGGTAGGGCTCGCTATCGTCTATCTCCATCTTTTCGGAGATGGGCTCCAGCACTTCGCCGGCAATGTCATCCATACCGTCCCGACGCAGCGTCATATACAACCAATAGCTTACCGCAGCTTTCCTGTCGTCATCCGGAGCCCACCGTAAGGATTCTTCAAAGGCATTCTTTGCTTTTTTAAAGGCTCCCTTCATATAGTAAGCAAGCCCCAGCTGGTACCAGGTGTTAGTTGACAGGGAACCATTTAATTTCCGTTTTCCAGAAGTATCTTTATTGGTTTCAGCCGTATCTTTTTTACCGAAAATAAGCTCTGTAACGTGCTTTAAATCCTCTATAGCAGCATCAAAGTGCCGGACGTTAATGTGCTGTTTACCCCGGTACAGATATAGTCGCCTTGACTCAGGATGTTGTTGGATGCCTTTGCTAAAAATGCGGATCGCTTCTTGATAGTTAGCCCTATCAGCCGTTCGGCGTCCGTACGAGATGACCGCTTTGATATCTTCGGGATTTGCATCGTATGTGGCACGTGCAGCCTCAAGTTCATTGTTAAGCTGAGTTTTGGTTTCTTCATCTGCAGGCAGTGTATAAAGAGTATCACCAAGGGCCGTTACCGCCTGATAATCGGTAGGCTGATGATTTTGCTGGCGGTCGGCAGTATTGCATCCCGCTGTTAAGAGCACCAAAATGAAGGATACAAGCAGTTTTTGGGACATCATGAAAGCAAATGTTGATTGGAAAATATGAGCTGTATTATATTAACTGCTTCAATTCTTTAAAACAAGTGCCTGCCGATGCCTTTTAAAGGGTAATATCAAAAGTATGCTCGGTCTCCCCCCGCGAAACGGTAACGGTCGTTTTTTGGTCTTCACTCAGCGTATTAAGGATCTCCATATATTTGTAAATATCCGTTACCTCTTTGCCGGCCAGACTGATAATGATGTCTTTTCCCTGCAGTCCGGCTTTAGCTGCAGGATCGCCTTTAGTAGCGGACGTGATGCGCATGCCGTGCCCGTCAAAACCATAGTCGGGCGTAACGCCGAGCGTAGGTCCTTCCAAAGTAACATCCCGCTCTCGGGTGACGGGAGCTTCCGTAAAACCTATAGCTTCGGATAGTGTATCAATCGCTGTGACGACCCGTTGAAGATGCTTCAACACGCGTACTTCCCCCTGATAATTGATATACTGCGGATCGTCGGAAGGGCGGTGATAATCGGCATGAGTATCCGTAAAGTAGTGAAGAACGGGAATGTTTTTGTTGTAGAAGCTGGTATGATCACTGGCTCCCACGCCATCGGGTACGGTTTTGATGGACAGCGAATCGTTGTTTGCCTGCTCAACCAGCTCTTTCCAGGCCTCTGAT
>DATGUX010000041.1:0-7627 GCA_035300985.1 Fodinibius sp. | reverse complement strand
CCCGTTAATACTTAAACTTTTCCGACTCCTCAATCCTCTGCTTCCATTGCTCTGCGGTGGAAGCCCTGAGGCGCGTCGCGTCCCGGACTACCCTGTGGCTCTTGCCTGTCAGCTTCCACGAACATATCTCACCTCATTGCCTGCCCGGTGCATCGGCTGATCGAAGCGCAGGTACGGCCTGCCTCCGCCTCTCTGTATAGCAACTTACTGAAACCACTTTCTTATTGGGAGAACATTTTAAAAGCTATTAATCAGAAAGTTTTACATATAATTATGGTGCTTTTTGTGCGTATATTTACGTAGATAATTTGGTTAAAAAGTCTACACCTACAATCAATAAATGTGATATTTTTAATCAAGAAATAAGAATATTATTTGACAGGCAGGCCAAAAAGGGTTAAAATGTAATTGCGAATTGCACATGATGTAGATAAGTGAGGATTAAAAAATATGGGCAATACGCCTTAGTGGGGTATCCGGTTAGCTATATTTATCAAGGATTTTATATTTATTGCGCTTATTTTTGTAAAAAAATATTTACATTGGTTTTACAATATGCGTGGGGCGGCCTAAAGCGGCTAAGGTTTGGATGAGGGTATCCTTCCGTCAGCCAATGAACCACAGGGGCAACCACATCTCATAATAATCACAACTAAAGAAGGTTAATTATGCTTAGAAAGTTACTACTATCTGTAGTGGCCTTCCTGTTGACGGCGAGTACAGTCTTTGCACAAACCGGTAGTCTTACAGGAATTGTTACGGATGATAATACGGGCGAAGCTCTTGTGGGCGCTAATGTCTATATTGCTGAACTGCAAAAGGGTTCTTCGACCGATGGCAATGGTCAGTATGTGATCAATGACATTCCTGTTGGAACATATGAGGTCAGGATAACCTACATCGGCTATACAGAACAAACCCAAACGGTAGAAATAACTTCCGGGGAAAATAGCCTTGATATTGCACTTCAATCGGGCTTGGCACTGGATGAGGTCATTGTTACAGCCTTTGGTATTTCGCGGGAAAAAAGATCTACGGCTTATCAAACGGAGAGCGTAAGTGCGGAAGATCTCAATACTGTGCAGCCTACATCGGCGGCCGAAGGTTTGGCCGGAAAGGTGGCGGGTCTTCAAATTAACCATCAGAGCAGCGGAGTGAAGCCCTCCAATCAAATTCTGCTGCGCGGGCTGCGGTCTGTTTCCGGAAATAATGAAGCCCTGATTGTTATTGACGGTTCTGTTGCTTCCTCAGGGGCCTTCAGAGACCTCAATCCCAACGACATTCAGGATATCAACGTACTTAAGGGCGCAACTTCTGCCGCACTGTACGGATCGGATGCATCTAACGGAGCTATTATCGTGACTACCAGGTCAGGGCAGGGGGGCTTTAAGGCCGAATACAGCCACTCAACCTCCTGGGATCAGGTGGCCTATATGCCTGATTTTCAGACCAAATTTGGTTCGGGGATCGATCGTGAATATGATCCGATTGAAAATACGGCCTGGGGGCCGCGTTTTGATGGGCAGCCCCGCCGCATAGGACCGGATTTCCCGGCTGGCTATCCCGTGGAAAATCAGATCGTCCCCTATGCACCGGTTGAAGATAATTTGAAAAACTTCTTTAATACTCAGGTGAGATCCCAAAATACTATTGCTCTGTCCGGAGGAGGTGAGGAAAGTTCTTTCTATCTGTCTGTCGGGAATAATAGTACCAGCGGACTCATACCGGATGACAAGTATGAAAAATACACCTTTACAGCAAATGGATCGAAAAAACTGGGTGATGTCACCCTAAGTGTACACTCTTCATATTTTCAGGATGATAAAAATGTAGTAGGAAGTGAGATTGGAGCTCAGGACCGTGCCTTCTATTGGTTTGTTCTAAATACACCGGCCAATATACCGCTGACCAACTATTCCAACTATACTGACATCAACTCTTACGGGCATCCGGATAATTACTTTAGCGGATACTACCAAAACCCATATTGGGCGATAGGAGAAAACCGCGATAAAGATAAAACGAATCGTCTGCGGGGTAATATTTCTGCTTCTTGGGATATCGTAGATAATATAAATGTGACCGGCAGGTTAGGGATAAACAGCCATTCGGGTATTGGTAAGGATTATAGCGCGCGGCAGGATTATAACTCAGCTACGCGGCCGGCGATGGATGCCCTTGCTGCCAATGTGACCGATTCAGAGTTTCAGCGAACGACCGTCAATGGAAACTTTTTGGCGACAGGCGAATTCCAGCTGGATGAAGATTTTGGTCTCAAGGCTATCCTGGGAGCGGCCGTTGCAAGCTATGATTACCGAAGGAGTACCATGACGGCTAACAACCTGAGTATTCCCGGTTTTTTTGATATATCAAATGGCACCGGACAGATAGATCCCTTTGTAAATGAGGAACAGAAACGAACCTTCGGATTTTTTGGGGATGTTACGTTTAACTATCAGGAATGGGCCTACTTAAACCTGACGGGGCGCCAAGACTTTACTTCTACCCTGCCCGAGGACGATAACTCCTATTTCTATCCGGGTGTGGGGCTTTCCGTTATTTTGAATGAGGCCATACCGTCTATCGGAGAAGTTTCCTTTATTTCAATGATTAAGCTTACGGCAAACTATTCGACCGTATATAAGGATCTGGACCCTTACCAGATCAGTGAGAACTACTCTCAGTCGAATGATTTTCCTTTTGGTTCCATCAATGGGTTTTTCTTGAGCAATACGGCTGTTGATGAAAATATCAAGAAGGAGAAATTGCAATCCACAGAGTTTGGGCTGAATACTTCATTCCTTGATGAGCGCATTACTTTTGATGCGGCCTATGCCTTTACACAGACTACCAATCTCATTACGAATGTATCGCCCTCTATTGCATCGGGTGCAACGGGTTATCTTACCAATATTGGTAAACTGTCGGGCAGTTCCATTGAGCTGTCTTTAACGGGTAATATTATTGAAACCCGTGACTTTAGCTGGGAACTTGGCGTCAACTATACTTCTTATGAGCAGAAGGTAGATGAAATCCAGCCGGGGCAAGATGAGATTGCCATTGAGTCTTTTGGAGCAGGATTTGGTACTTTTGCCATTAAAGGCGAGGTCTTTCCGCAGATTAAGACAATATCCTACAAAAGGGATCCGCAGGGACGAGTGATTATCGATCCTTCCAGCGGGAACCCGATTATTGGCGATCTTCAGCCACAGGGTAAAACAACGCCCGATTATACGCTTGGCTTCAACACCTCTGCCCATTATAAAGGTGTGAGTATTTCTGCTACGGCCGATTATCGTACGGGTTATGTTTACTATGCTCAGGGACAGGACCTGATGGAATTTACGGCGCGTTCACTGGAAAGTGCGGCCGCCAACCGCCAAAATTTTGTGTGGCCGAACTCTTCCTATCCCGACGGTAGTGGAGGCTATACGGCTAATACAAACATCCCGATTACCGGTGGCGGTTATAACTTCTGGGCGAATCATTATAACGAGATTAAGGAGAATTACGTAAAAGATGCCACCGCCTTTAAGCTTAGAGAGCTTGCGATTACTTATGATGTGCCCGTCGAGCTGCTTAATGAGACGAAAGTGATAAAAGGGCTCAAGGTAGGTTTGGTTGGCCGGAACCTTTTAACCATCCTTCCTGAAGGACAAAGTAAGTTTTCGGATCCGGAATTCAGAAATACCCGCAGAGACGATGAGGCCAATGGTATTGGAATTGGTGGCTATTTATCGCCGCCACCGACCCGCTCTTTCGGTTTTAATGTCAATATTGAATTTTAATACAAAACGGAAACAATATGAAGACTAAGATATCTATATTATTGATTGCGGTTGGACTGTTGGCGGTTTCATGTGATAATTTTTTAGACGTGAATGATGATCCCAACAATCCGTCAGAAGTTACGCCTGACCTGGTGCTGCCGACCGGCCTGAACTACACGGCCGAATATGTGCAGCAGGATCGGAGATTAAACCACTTGGGCAATATGATGATGTTTAACTTTGGGGAAGCCCAGGGCTTCAACTGGTACCGGGATGAGTTCCGGTATGCCGTTAACTCAACCTTCTATGACAATTTGTTTGATGATGCCTATTCCAGCGCACTCAAACAATATAAGGTGCTGGCAAATCTGGAGGGTGATAATGGCTATTACAGAGCCATAGGGATGATCATGCAGGCTTACCACTTTCAGATTTTGGTTGACCTGTACGGCAGTGTTCCCTATTCGGAAGCCTTAAAACGCGGTGAAAATGCGAATCCGGTTTATGATAATCCTGAAGAAATTTATAAGGATTTGTTGAATCGCTTATCCGGGGCTATAAGCACCATCGATTCTACGGCGTCAACGAGTTCTGCGGTGGAAGTGGGCGAAGATGATACCGTTTTCGACGGAGATATGGCCAAATGGAAGCAGTTTGCCAACACCCTGAAGGTGAGGATACTGTCTCGTTATGCTGATGTAGGGGATCCGGCATTCATTAATGGCGAGCTGACCAAAATACAAAATTCGGGAGATGGCTACATCGAGGACCTTGCGGTTAAGATTAATCCGGGCTACCTGAAAGAAGAAGAGGATAAGCAGAATCCATACTGGAATGATCTTGGCAAGGATGCCTCGGGCAACGAGACCTTAAGCTATAAAGCGACGGCTGCCACCCAGTTTGTCGTGGAATATCTGCAGGGTACGAAGGATCCCCGTTTGGGCTATATCTTTGAAAAGCCCGAGGAGAATGAGTACAGAGGGGTAAATCAGGGTGCTCCCAATGACGATAAGTCAGTCTATGCTCCTCCCTTAGTATCCAATCTGAATCTGTATGGTGGTGTACTAAAAGGTCCCACAATGGGTTCTGTAATTATGACCAAGGCCGAACATGAGCTTAATTTGGCAGCATTGGCTGAAAAGGGGCTGAATGTACAAGGTACAGTCGAGGAGCATTATAAAGCCGGGATAGAAGCATCCTTTAAATATCTTTTAGATGCCGGTGATACTGAGCAATCAGATCTTGCAGATGTAGATGCCGATTCAGCGGCTAATGCTTATATAAGCCGGCAAGCGGTATGGTCAGGCGCTGAGAATGCCATGGATGCTATTATGACGCAAAAGTGGATTGCTACCATGGGGATTAATGCGGCGCAAGCCTGGTTTGATTATAACAGAACAGGCTATCCTTCCGCCCAGCCCGTAGGTGCAGGAGCCGCACGAGCTTCAGCAACAGGCTTTCCCATGTCAGAATCGGATGCCGTTAGCGGCAGAAATGATCGCCCGGTGCGATTGTACTATCCCCAAAGCGAGGCAACCAGGAATAGTGCCAATCTTCCTTCACAGCCGGATGTATTTACTGCTAAGATATTCTGGGCTAACTAATTAACATCAAAAGGATATAAAAACTATGAATATTTTAAGATACATATTTGTACTACTGGTAGGGGCACTACTGTTTGTCTCGTGTAAAGAAGATCACCTGATCGAGGATATCGAAGATGGACCGAATCTTGCCGCTTTTGATAATAACAATAAGTCGGTATCACAAATTGCTGACGGTTCGGAGTATAAAGTAGAGGTGCCGATGAAGCTCATCGGGCCGTCAATCCGGGAGATATCCGGAGATATCAACGTCACCGTGCAAGCGGGGTACGAAAGTCCGGGTGATACCATTGATACCGATGAAAGGGCCATTGAGGGAACTCACTACCGCCTTGATCAAAATCAGGTAACGCTCAAAGAGAGTGATAACTATCTGGCCAAGTTTACCTTTACTATGCTTACCGACGGTATTGTTGCGCCCGTTATGCCTACCCCAAAGCTCTTGTTGAAGGCTACTGAGGTTTCAGGCGGCGGCAATGTGGTTAACTCGGGTAAGCCGATTGAAGTAACGCTCAATTATGCCTGCGACTCAAATCTGCAGGGTACTTATAATGTGGTTGCTACGCGTGAGGACGGTAGTGTATATGAACACAACGGTGAGGAAGTGATCGCCACCGCAGGACTGGGACAATACCAGACCGGATCAATGGGTGGTTTCTGGACCACCCCCGGTAGCCCATACCGCCCGGGTGCTGTGTTGAACTTCGGAGTCAAATTTTCGGATGTGTGCGGTAACCTGACGGTTAAAGACACGAATTTGGGCGGTGTTTATGGAAACGAGGTCGGTGGCGTCGAAGTAACTGAGGTTGAGGGCGATTCCCAAACGGGCGATCTTACGAGTTTTACGCTCAAATACTATATCACATTTGGCGGTGATCAGCTGGAATATACGGCCATCTATACTAAACAATAGAATTTCATTAGTGAGCGGGCCGCAGGCGCCTGTTCACTTCCAACTCAATTAAGCCACAAGGAGTTATAAATTTGAATTTTAATAGATACTATTATGAGACGATTAATTAACAAAACCGGTATTATTGGTTTTGCCTTGCTGGTCGCTTTTGGTCTGGCAAGCTGCGACCAGAGCCCGACCACGCATGATCCTATCAGTACCGAGAATTATCCTACGGCAATCATTACCACCGATTTCCAGGCTAACAGCGTAACGGAGGGTGATACGCTGATCTATAATATTAGCCTGGATAAACCGCTTGAAAAACCGGTGAGTTTCGGATTAACCCAAGCGGGCGGTGATTCGAATGCGGATGATTATATTGCACCGGATATAGAAATTCCCGCCTTTGAAGGAGATACTACTTTCCAATTTCAGGTTATATTTCCAGTGGATGACATACCGGAAGAGTCAGAAACCATCTCATATACTATTGAGTCTAAGGGCGTCGGCACAAAATACTCCCTGAATCCGGATTCAAAGTTTACTTCGATGGAAGGGTTAAGCATTGAAAACCACAATAATCCCAACGGACTTTCGGTTGTATTGGATTGGGAAAATCCGGCTGATGATCTGGATCTTTATGGTTATGTATATGTCGGGGGTACCTATTTGGGCTTAGAAAATGGCGCTACCGGTGACAGACCTGAGACTATTTTAGAGGTCAATGGTTTAGCGGGCGTATGGTATTACTCCATTGATCCCTATGAATATGAACAGCCGGTGATTAATTATAGCTTTGCGATCGGTTATCCCGATCAAACCGTTGAATTCTACGAAGGCAGCTTCGATGCATCCAATGTAACCAAGCAGGATGACGAGGGGAATCCTGTGGAAATAGACGGCCTGACCGTAGATCCTAATGGTGGTGCTTTGCGAATATTGAAAGTGATTTCGGCCGCGGACGGCAGCGGAGGCATCAAATATACGGTAGAAAATTTAAATCCGAGTGAATAAAATGATTATTCAAGATTAGTTTTAATAGCCCAAAAAAAAGAAAGCCATCCGATGATATCGGGTGGCTTTTTTCATTTTATTTGCGCACGCCGGGACCATGCCCAGGGCACTGTTTTTTTTGGAAATGGCTTGTACCCGGCGGAAAGGCCGGGGCTTTCTTATTCATCGGATATCGAGCCCGGATATCCGATGAGGGGTTGGAAGTATTTACCCGGATTTTAGTTCTGAAGTCTGGCGAACAAAAGAGACAAAACACCTTCCGATCCCGAATTCGAGGCGAGGGTTGCGCGGCCTAACCGATAGAGATTATATCATGCGATAAGCCCAGAACCGTCCAGTCTGCT
>DATGUX010000040.1:0-4407 GCA_035300985.1 Fodinibius sp. | reverse complement strand
CGCTAAATTAATGAATTATAGAATGGTATTAAAAGATGAAATTAAGCAATCTGGCCGGCCGTATATCGGGCTTTTTTAAAACCGAAGGTGGTAAAAAAGTTTTAAAATGGTCGCAGCGACTCATCAATGTCGGCGTATTTGTATGGCTTATCTTTCAGCTGAGTGAAATCGGATGGCTTAATGTTTGGCAGGCATTTCCGGATGAGGCTCTTTTCTACCTTTTTTCTCTCTATCTTTTTATTCAGCTTCCTTTTTTTGAAATACTGATTTACCGGATGACCTGGCAGTTTAATGCTTTAAAGTCTATTCCTATCTTTCTGGTAAAGCGAGTTTATAATAAAGATGTGCTGGGATATTCGGGAGAGGTCTACTTTTTTGCTTGGGCCAAAAAAACACTCAATCTGAGTGGAACAGATATTTTTAAAATCATCAAGGACAATAATATCATTTCATCCATTGCCTCAACCCTTATTTCACTGGGTTTGCTGGCAGCCTTTATATTCACCGACCAAATAAAAATTATCGAATGGCTTGCTAACCAGAACAGATCGTATTTTCTGGGCGGTTTGCTACTGGTAGTCATCCTGGTATTCCTGTTTGTTAAATTCCGGCACTACGTAATATCCATGCGCCTTCGGACCGCTTATAAAATATTTGGCATTCAAACCTTCAGGCTTTTGTTGGGACAGCTGGTTAAACTGATGATGTATTATGTAGTATTACCTGATGTTCCTTTTTATATTTGGTTCACTTTTATCGCTATCGAAATTATACTTTCCCGCATTCCCTTTTTACCCAATCGCGACCTCATTTTTGCCGGCATGAGCATCAGTATTGCCGGGGGACTGCCGGTAGGTAAAGAAGCAATTGCCGGTATTACCCTGGCTAAAAGTGTGTTGAATAAAGTGGGCAGTGCGGCTTCATTTGGACTGGCCAACCTCTTTAAACAAAGCGGGGTCGTACCCGATCCTAAGCAGGAATCGGCCCCTCCCGATTCCACGACCCAGCAGATAACAAAAGAGAACAAGCAGTAAATGAATAACTTCGATGATCTTTGGAGCTGTGTTACCGAATTACGGAAGCCATCCTTCCTCCCTTCAATCACACGGAATAAGTTCTAAATCAGTTTTAAAATTACTGGCATCAAATATTGATCGATCTGCAAGACAACCCACAAGCTGGTGTTTTAATTCCTGAGTGAAATAACGTGCTTTAAGGCTTGATGGGCTTTACCCGAATTATCCACGAATAAAGACTATAAAGCAGTGTCTACGGGTTGAGTTGGAAATAACAACCGGAGGCAGGTCCGTTTGTCCTAAATCAATGGACGGCAGACAATTTAGAACCTTTTTTAAAACGGTAGAAGCTTTTTATTAATTTTGGGAATCCTTAAGGCAATCCGGTAACCCATTTTCTGTTCTACAATTCGTCGGGCAGCTTCGGGATATTTTCCAAGCATGGCAACCAATTTTTGCATAGGTATTCTTAAGCCCGCAAAATGGCTTGGCCCCCAATCAGGTTCTATCCCTTTAAGCTCTTCAAGCCATTGCTTGCTCTCTTCATAACCAAATTTAATCAGCTTATCACCGATTGGGCCATATAACTCTAACTGCCCCACTACACGACTTTTATGCTTACGCCACTTGCCTACGCTCGTGGGTTTAATCGGACGTACACTGCCCATAGCTTTTTTTGAAGCATCCGAAACATTCACCGCCTTGTGGTACTGGCTAAACGGTATTTCTTGCTCTAAAAAAGGAATATTCCTGCTGATACATTCTTGAATCTTATCGGGATTGGAAACAAAAGATTCATATCGTACCGGAATAAACCGTGAATACGAAGAGATTTTATCATAAATTTTTGCATACCGTTGCCAGCGTCTAAGATTGGTCCAATAATGTCCGGGATCTTTTTTATGAACGCTGCAAATTACATCACGGGGATCGCGAATCATACATATTACATACAAGTCAGGATCAACGCGCAAACTGGGGCCCACCATCATAATATCGTGTGGCTCTTTAGTGAGGAATATATTGCAACCCTTTTTCGGACGACCGAGTAATGACTTTTCGTGTTCTGCCCAACAATCAATATTATAACAGGTTTTCATAACTTCTGTGATCAATGTTGTACCTGTTCGCGGGCTAAGGCCTATAATATGGATACGTTTCATAGATAATTCTTTGCCTGAGAAAAAAACGATATAAGGAGGTTAGCGAGACAATGATACCCCTTTTACTATCGATTCGGTTATTTTTAAATATCTAAAAAGTCACCTGAATTTAAGAAATAGCCATCAGCCTTTCGAGCAAAATAATATTTGTGGTTGTAGTTAAACCCTGTGGCTGCGTAAAGTTTCCATGACTCAGGACTTAGAAAAAACGGGTTATAAAACATCACTGCTGATAACAGGCCGGTATAATAAGCGAAGGCTTAAAAGTCCGTCTTTAATAACATTATGAATGATTGTTTTTATTATATTGCCACACTGCCTTACAGGCGCATTTATATGCAATACCAATACTATTATCAGTCTTCTCATAAAAAGAAAACTATCGATACCATTAGATTTTGAGCATCTATGGGCAAGCCCAGTCATTTAAAAAAGAACCTCCCCAAGGTAAGCTGTTTAACCGTAACGGCCAATCGCCGTAATTTAATCCGTCGCGCTGTTCGATGTTTCCAAAATCAGAGCTATCCCAATAAAGAGCTGGTAGTTATCGATGATGGAGAAGAGGACCTGGAGGAGGTATTACAAATTTTGCCCTCCGGTGATCTCAACTATATTAAGCTGAAAAGCCAACCGGAAAATACCCTCGGCAAGCTCCGCAACCGGTCGCTTGAAGAAGCCACAGGCACTTTTTTAGCTCAATGGGATGATGACGATTGGTATCATCCGGAAAGGCTCAGCATCCAGGCCAACACCCTGCTCAACGGCTATGACGCCTGCTGCCTTTCTGGTTCTTTGATGCACTTAAATGAAGCTCCCTATAAACATCATCCCTATATAGGCTATTTGCCTGCGGGTATACCGGGCAGTATCATGCATCGCCGAAATAAGGATATTCGATATCCCCATACCCGCCGGGCAGAAGATACGGCCTACCTTAAAAAATGGATGAACGAGCGTTATTGCCAGCTTCCCGAGCATCTCTCCTATTTATGTATTCGCTGCTATCACGGTTCTAATACCTGGGGAAAGGAACATTTTTTGCGACGTATCCGAAATAATCCAAAAGATGCGCTTTTGTACGTATGGCATAAAATGGTGAAAGATGATTTATTCAGCCATCCGAAATTCCAGCTATCAGCTCAAACTCAGCAAGCCTTTCAGCAGTTTATAAATGATTCCCGGGCTATCGGACTGCTTTAAACCTGGAAAATAGAAAAGTCTGGAAGAGGCCTGTGATTAGTCCATCTCCACGATGGCCTACATCTTTTTGAACAAAAAAGAGATCAAAAAGCATCCGTCACGCCCTTCCACTGCAATCCGACCTGCAGGCCCCACCGCTCTTCTTGGTAAAGCTCACCAATATCAAAAGCCACAGCACCTTGCAGGCTCAGCCAGTAACGGGGAGCAATCAAATAGTTAAGCTGCAGTAAGGTAGAGTATTGATCATGACGGAGTTCACTCATTAAAGCTTTATTTTTTCAATAGTCCACAAAGGCAGTTCTTAGTTGGTGGTTAACAGATCGTTTTCAAGAACGTTTGCCAGGAATAACCCATAACTGATAACGCTTTTTTCTTTGTGGTACCGGTTGTAGATTTTAATTATTTATCCTCATCTTTGTACTCTTCGGCCGGTTCGGCACACTGCGGCTGGGCTCCTTCAGGCAGCGGTGAAACGTCCTCTCCGGCTTTGGGTAAGGTGCCTTTCAGCTCTTGTTTCCAGTGATCCACATCGCCGGCCGGGCCGTAGCAGTAAATGAATTTGAGCGGAGCCTTTCCAATATTCGTCAACTGGTGGAATTCATTGGACGGAATATAGACCGTTTGTCCAGCTGTAATTTTCTGCCTGAATGGAGGAGGCATCTCCCACAATATTCTTTGTGAGCCGCCGGGCGGGGAAGCGCCGGCCTTCTGTTTAATCAAGATCAGATATAATCATCTATTTTTTATTTGTTCCTGAGTTCAAGTGATTAATGCAACATGAAGAAAGACCTCAGGGGAATTCCCCTGAGGTCTTCCGCCAAGCGGGTTATATTCGTGTTGTTATGAACAAACATACCCAACTCAGCTTCGAAAATCGTCATCAGATCCAAGCTCTGCTCGCAGCAGGCCATAATCAAAGCGAAATTGCCCGTACGATCGGCGTACATCGCTCAACGATCAGCCGTGAGCTTAAACGCAATGTAACAGGCGAAGATCCGGAAGGCAAGGATTATTGTCCGGGCCAAGCC
>DATGUX010000039.1:0-24023 GCA_035300985.1 Fodinibius sp. | reverse complement strand
GTCAAGGTGAACGGAAAGCTTGTGTTCATCCGCAAAAGAGTAGATATCCGTCAGTTCAGCATTGGAATAACAGGCTCCGCCTCCTTTATTGGTGGAATTCTCAACAGCCACAACCTGCGTCTGCGGCTCCCACTCATTTGCTCCGCGGACTCTATGCCTGAGCATTGCGACTGAAAGCTTGCCCCTCCGCCCTGAAAGAGGACGCAGGTGTACCGAGGAGAGGTGCGCAGCGCAGTTGATTCATAATTGATAATATGCCCGCTTTCATCGATCAGCACCTCCCCGCCGGGCGCAGTCAATAGGTTGATGCATAGCTGGTTGCTCATCGTGCCGCTGGGCACAAACAGTCCGGCCTCGAAGCCAAACATCGCTGCCACTTTTTCCTGCAAGGCATTGACGACAGGATCTTCTCCAAATACATCATCGCCCACCTCCGCCTCAGCAATAACTTTTCTCATCTCAGAAGTAGGTTTAGTAACGGTATCACTTCGCAAATCTATCATAAAATAATCTTAGCTTATAAAGTTCTTAAAATCTGTACAGCCACATTTCATCAAACAAAAAGGCAACCCGCGGGAGCTGCCTTCTGCTACAAAACGGAGCTCTCACAGTTCAATCCTGTTTATAAAAACCTTCGCCCGCTTTATCTCCCAGCTTGCCGGCATCCACCATCTTTACCAATAGCGGACACGGCCGATATTTAGGATCCTTGAAGCCTTCATATAAGACGTTTAGGATATCCAAACATACATCCAGCCCGATAAAGTCGGCCAGGCGAAGCGGTCCCATTGGATGGGCCATACCCAGCTTCATGACTGAGTCAACGTCTTCCGGTTCGGCGACGCCCTCATGCACACAGTAAATCGCTTCGTTAATCATAGGCATGAGTACACGATTGGATACAAATCCGGGATAGTCCGCCACTGCTACCGGCGTTTTTTCCAATTGCTCGGCCGTTGCATTCACGATATCCACGATCTCCTCATCCGTTTCATATCCCTTTACAACCTCTACCAGCTTCATGATGGGCACAGGATTAAAAAAGTGCATACCGATAAAGCGTTCGGGCCTGGATGTGGTAGTCGCCAGTTTGGTGATAGAAATAGAGGAAGTATTGGAAGCCAGAATAGCGCGGTCCGGAGCGGCTTTATCTACTTCAGAAAACACTTGTTTCTTGATCTCAAAACTCTCAGGAACGGCTTCTACCACTAAGTCGGTATCCCTTACTGCTTCGGCAATGCCGGTATAGGTATCAATGGATTGTAACGCGCGGTCTTTATCGTCTGCACTGATCTTATCTTTTTTAACCATCCGCGCCAGGTTTTTCTCGATCGTACCCACAGCTTTCTCAGCCAATTCCCGGCTGGTCTCTACTAAATGGACTTTTATGCCGTTCATAGCAAATACGTGACAAATTCCATTACCCATTGTTCCGCCGCCGATAACCGCTACTTTTGTGATTTCCATATCTCAGTTTTAGGTTAAAATTATCCTTATTGGCCTATGCAGAGTATTGAATTTATGGGGCATTTTCAATAATCGGCCGGCACTGATTATACTTATGCGGATAAATATTAATCCAGTGGCAATCGAGCTATCCCGAAAGCATATTTTATGGCTTATATATTAATCCGTAAATTAGCCGGCAATGCTTCACTTTTAATATTACTCACTGCCGAATGAAAAGATTCCTGGGTATTTTTCTCGGTCTGTTGATACTAATTGCCGGTATCATCGCTCTTGGTACTTATTGGACCTTTTATCAACCCCTTCCAAACTATAATGCTACCCTGGAGCAGCCTGCCCTGCAACAGCCGGTGGATATTCACTGGGACAGCTTTGGCGTACCGCACATTTATGCGAAAAACAAACACGACCTTTATTATAGCTTAGGCTATGTGCACGCTCAGGACCGGCTTTGGCAAATGACCGTCAGCCAGATGGCTGCAGAAGGGCGTTTTGCTGAATTCCTGGGCAAAGACATGCTTCCCTTGGATATTATGCAGCGTACCATCGGCTTCTGGCGGATAGCGCAAAAGATAGAGCAGTCGCTTGCTGATTCTACTAAAGATTACCTGCAGGCCTATACTAAAGGAATAAACAGCTACACTACGCAGCACCCTCAAAGCCTCCCGATCCAGTTCTCACTGGCTGATATGGAACCCATCCAGTGGACCACTACTCACTCGGTTGCAATGGCCCGGTTGCTGGCCTGGGAGCTTAATCTGGCCTGGCGTTCGGAGCTGGTCTATGCCTCACTGGCAGAGCAGCTGCCCGCTAAAAAATTTAATCAGCTGCAGCCTGACAACCCATTCCTCGAAGAAAAGGCAAACCAAGACACAACAAATCATCTGGCTTCTTCACTCCTTCCGCTGCTGGAAATTGACCAACGTCTGCGCCAGGCAACCGGTACCCAAGGCAGCCACACCGGCAGCAATGCCTGGGCTGTCGGAAGTGAAAAGTCTACTACGGATGCGCCCATGCTGGCCGGAGACCCCCATCTTGGCCTCAGCATACCGGGCAAATGGTATGAGGTCCATCTAAACGTTAACGGGCATAACCTCTCGGGCGCAACGATCCCGGGAGCACCGATGGTAGTATTGGGGCGCAACGATCACCTGGCCTGGTCAATGACGAATATGATGCTCGACGATACCGACTTTTTCCTGGAGGCTGTTAATGCCGATAACCCTAACCAATTTGTATTAGACACCCTGGCAGGCGAACCGCTGTATGAAGATTTTGAACTTCAGCGCGAGGTCATTCACATAAAAAACGAGGGCGACACCGTCCTGACCCGTCGGCTCAACCGGCACGGACCGGTTATCTCGAATATTCATCCCGATCAGGACCTGATCGATGATCGGGTTATCACCATGAAATGGACCGGTCATGAGCCATCAAATGAAATAGAAGCACTATTTGCTATGAACTGGGCACAATCGTTTAAAGAGTTCCGGCAAGGCGCCCGACAGTTTAAGGTACCGGGACAGAACGTCATTTATGCTGATCGGTCAGACACCATCGCGCAGCTATCACTGGCCAATATCCCCATACGTTCTGGTAATCCCATTCTGCTTCGCAAGGGATGGGATCCCTCCATGGATTGGCAAAGTTTCGTTCCTTATGATGAGCAACCCTCCACCATCAATCCAGAACGCGGGTGGGTGGCCAATGCCAACAACCCACCGGCCGGCAAAGACTATCCGTATTACCTGTCTGCCTATTGGGAGCCTGACGCACGATACGAGCGCATACGACAGTACTTGCATGAACAGAAAAAACTGTCTCCAGAAGACTTCCAGCAGATGCAGAATGATACTCAATCTCTTTTTGCCCGTGATCTAACGGAACAAATACTGCCGGTTTTAAAGCAACAGCCCGGCCGTTTCGAGACTGTTATCTCATACCTTGAAAACTGGGACTATTCGTATGAACCATCCGAAACGGCTGCCTCTATTATGGATGTCCTTCTGCTTAAGCTATCAAAGAATACCTTCGAGGATGAGATGCCTGCCTCCACCTATAGCAATTTCGTACGCTTCTCGGCCCTTCCCGAGCGTACCATCCTACGCTTTTTAAAAGACGACAGCTCCTTCTTTGACGATACAAACACGCCGGAAAGGGAGACAAAAACGGAAATGATAATCGGCAGCATGGATGAAACCACTGCCTTTCTGCGTAACAAACTTGGCGAGGAGCCCTTCGAATGGCGCTGGGGACAACTCCATACCTTAACCCTGAAACCTGCTCTCTTCGGACGTGCAGCCGAATCCCCACAGGCCTCCACTACGTTACAGCTTATCGTGGATAATGTATTAAGCAAAGGCCCTTATCCGGTTGGGGGCCACGGCCTGACCATCAATAATGGCGAATACAGCTGGAACGATCCCTTTAATATGATTCTGGGTCCCTCGATCCGGCGTATCATTGACTTCTCGAATCCCGAATATACGCTTTCTATTATTACGGATGGCCAATCAGAACGTCCGTTTTCAACTTATTACGGCGATCAAACCGACAACTGGCTTAACGGGCAGTACAAATTTCTATACCGCGATCGTTCGCTATTTAATGAAAAGCAATACAACACTATGAAGCTGATTCCCGACAAATAGAGTTCCAACAAAAAATCAATAAACGTTGATTAGAAAACCGCATTCACCTATGTTGCTTATTCCTTAAAAAAATCTACGCAGCTCCAATATGTCTACTGTCAAAGCTCAAGTCTCCGGGCGAGGTTTTATAGCTCTCGCTCTCATCATTTTATCCACATCTCTTTACACCAAAGCTTGCTCATACCGTTCTACCCACACAGAGCGGGGAATAGTATCAGAACAAACGGATTATCCGGATGAAGTATCGATAGATTCCCTCTTACATACAATGACGCTGAGCGAGAAAATCGGGCAGCTCTTTTTTATACGGGCCCGCGGCTACTTTAAAAATACTGCTGATGAGGACTATCGAAGGCTTCTTTCCCGAATTAACGACTTTCATATTGGGGGCTTAGTCTTTTTTAAAGGCACCGTTTACGGCCAGGCTGTGCTAACAAATGCACTTCAGCGTCAGAGTGAAATCCCGTTATGGGTTACTCAGGATATGGAATTCGGCGCTGCCATGCGTGTTGAAAGAACCACTCGCATTACGCCGGCCATGGGCATAGCAGCCACACAAAATCCGCATTTTGCCTATCTGGCCGGAAAGATTACTGCCCAAGAGGCCAAAGCACTTGGTGTTCACCAGGTTTTTGCCCCCGTTATTGACGTCAATAACAACCCGCGAAATCCGGTTATTAATGTTCGATCATTTTCCAGCAATGCTGATACCGTTGCTCGCTATGGTCTGCAATTTATGGAAGGCGTACTATCTGAAGGGATTATCCCGACGGCTAAGCACTTCCCCGGCCACGGTGACACTAACACTGACTCGCACCGGGCATTACCCGTCATTCCCTATGATTATACCCGGCTGGATACCCTTGAGCTGGTCCCCTTCAAAGCCGTTATTGAGGCAGGCATCCCCAGCATTATGAGCGCTCACCTTGCTTTCCCGAAAATAAGCAAAAACCCGGGTCTTCCGGGTACACTGGATCGTTCTATTCTGCACCGCATCCTTAAGGACTCACTTGGTTTTGATGGACTTGTAGTTACTGACGGGCTGGAAATGAGAGGAATATCGGCCCACTATTCGCCTGGAAAGGCGGTGGTGATGGCGCTTAAAGCCGGTGCAGATATGATGCTGCTTAGCCTCGACGAGATTACGGCCATCCATGAAGTAAGGCGGGCCGTGGAGCGGGGTACGATCTCCGAAGAACGCATTAATCAATCAGTCCGCAAGATACTCAGTCATAAAAGGAAGGCCGGTCTGTTTCAGGATGCCTCAGTCAGCATCAGTGCGTTGAGCTCTCAAATCGGCAGCCATAAAAATGAGGCTATTGCTGATGAAATCAGCCGGAAGTCTATCGTACTGCTCAAGAATGAGGACCAAATATTACCGATCCGCTCCAGTAAATATCATCACGTCCTGGTTCTTTCCATCACGGATACCGATAATGACGAAAAGGGTAATGCCCTGGCTCATACGATGCGCCGCTATCATCCCAATATTCGGCATCGGGTATTCCACCGCAAAACCAGCGCTGAAGAACGAAGAAATATTCTACAAAATGCCCGCTGGGCCGACCTTATTGTTATTGATTCGCATATCGGCATCAGATCCAGCGGTAGTTATCAATTTACTTCCTCACAGCGCCGCCTGTTCAGCCAGCTGCCGGGTCAGACCCCAAAAGCCTTAATTACACTTGGCAACCCCTACGCCGTTACGGATATGCCCGGGGCTGAAGTCCAGCTAATCGGATGGGATGAAGCCGACCACCAGCTTAAAAACATTGCCCCCGCATTATTTGGTGCTTCGGCCATAAGCGGGCGGCTGCCTATTGAAATTCCGGGCAGTTATGAACTGGGGGCCGGTCTCTCACTTCCAAAAACAACCATCCGCTACGACCGCCCTGAAGCGGCGGGCCTTTCGATCGATTCGCTACAAAATATTGATGCTACTATGCGGGAAGCCATTTTTGACTCCACCTTCCCCGGCGGCGTGGTTACCGTCCTCAAGGATGGTATTATCGCCTATCAAAAGGGCTTTGGTTATGAGACCTATAAAAAACACCAACCCATACGCGCCAGTGCTATTTATGATCTGGCTTCACTGACCAAAGTTATGGCCACAACACCCGCCATTATGAAATTGGTCGCAGAAGGCAAGATAAGCCTTGATGATAAGGTAGGCGACTATTTCCCAGAGTACAGAAAAGGTAAAAAAAGTGAAATTACAATTGCAAACCTGCTGCGGCACGACTCCGGCCTGCCGCCTTTCCGTATTTACGTTGATCATTTAAAAACACGATCTGCAATAGTGGAAGCCATCAAGAACGAGCCCTTGGTTAACGAGCCGGGCACTACCTATAAATACAGCGACCTTGGATTCATCCTGCTCGGTGAAATAGTCAAGAGGGTGACAGGCCTGCGTATTGATGATTATATGCGCCAAACCTTCTATACGCCCATGGGGATGAACAGTACTTATTTTAATCCCAAAAAAGTTGGGAAATGGATTTCTAATCGCATTCCGCCAACAGAGCGCGATACCATCTACCGCCATAAGCTCATGCAGGCACAGGTGCACGATGAGCGTGCCTATTATATGAATGGGGTTGCGGGGCACGCCGGTCTTTTTTCCAGCGGATCCGACATTGCCGCTTATGCACAACTGCTGCTTAATAAAGGGGGGTACGGTGGAAAACAGTACATTAGCCCTTCCGTTGTAGAAAAATTTAGCCGGCGTCAATCCGAGCTCGTTAATCGCGGCTATGGCTTTGATCGCAAAAGCAAAGGATTTAGCACAGCCGGCAGCCTTACCAGCGATCAAACTTTTGGCCACACCGGATTCACCGGTACCAGTTTATGGATCGATCCCAAACGTAATATGGCGATCATCATCCTGACGAACCGCGTATATCCCTACCGGTCTTATGGCAAAAATATCAGCCAGATAAGAGCAAACGTAGCCGATGCCGCCGTCTCTTCAATTAAACCCTTGGATTATGGATATTAAACAGCTATACCGTCAAAGTTATGTACCCTATTCCAAACAGCAGGAAGTTGCGATCGTTCGCAGCGCTGAGGGGCGATATTTCCCGGGCAAACGGATTGAGAATGCCGCTTACCCACTGTCGATCAGTGCCGCTCAAAATGCCCTGTTCTGTTGCCTCAGTGAAGGAGATAATCCGCAGAAGCTTTTTGTCAGCCGCCTGCCTACCCCCCTGCTTTCATATTGGAAAGAGGAATTTAACATCTCTATAACCGAGCTTTCAGAAGAGCAAAACTTCCGGCCGGATTTTGCAGATATTGTACTTCATGACCTTAGCTCCCCGCTGGATTTACTGGTGCCCCTACTTGACCGGGCTTGCGTAGAAGAGTCAAACTTTCCCGTTGCGGCCTTGGCTAAAACAAATAAAGGCTGGGTCAGCGGGGTAAATATTGAGTGTTCTGCATGGAGTATGGGCCTTTGCGCCGAACGAGTAGCCATCAGCAAAGCCCTGACTTATACCGAAGCTGAAATTACTGAACTGCATATTCATGCCCGCTATGGTGAGTTCAGCAGTCCCTGTGGCGCCTGCCGACAGGTCATCAGCGAGCATCTGCCTGACCGGAAGCTGTATTTACATCATGCTAACGGTTCACAATCGGTCCACTTCAGCAACGATCTTCTACCCTTTAGTTTTCAGTCATCATCACTGCCAAATCAATAATATTCTTTCCCGCCCATGCGCTATATTGCTGCTTTAGATCACGACCATCTTGACAACGGTATCTTTCTCACCTCATTTGCCCGCTCGCTGTCTGAGCTGCAAAAAAATAAAAACCTCCGTTCAATTATCGTTCATACCGACAGCGCCTATACCGATCGCGTGATGCAAACCGGGGTAATGCGGGATGAGGCAACCATCCGCAGCATGAAAGACCTAAATAAACGCCTGGTGGCCCTCTTTGCCGATGAAGGAGTATCAACCATCGGACTCAATCCCTATAAAAAGAACTTTATCACATTAAAGGACGGGAAACTTTCGATGGATCATACGCTTTTTGAAGGCCTGACGAATCGCTCGGTATTACTGATCTCCTCACTGGTTCAGAATCTTGATGACAAGGAAGTGGAAGCCATTGACCTGGCAAGCATGATCACTTTTTTGCAAAAAGAACTTAATGCTGACGAGTTGTTTATCTTCTCAAAGTCGGATGAAGCTGAAATATTTACTCAAACCGATATGCCCGATATCCTTAGCTGGCAAAAAATGTCCTCCTCCTTCCGGCAAAAGGAAATTCCCGATGATCTCAGCAGCTTAAACTATCGCGTGCGGCTGGCCACGGCCCGCGATTTTAACCAGCTGCCAAGCCTGAATAACACCATTTTGATAGAATAATGCCTAAAGATTAAAGAAAGCGGGCCTATTTTAAGCTTTTTTTCTGTAAAAAAGCCATAAATACCCATTAATTGCACCAAAATGGACATTTTAACTTGACAGATCACTTCCATATACATAGATTCGACCTATTGATGTGAAACTAAGGATCGCATCACCGATTTTTCTTAACTATTAATAACAATTAAAACGGAGTTATATAATGAGCCGATACGACGAAATGAATGAACTGTTAGATCAGCTGGAACCTGATATTAATAAGTTCTATGACAAAGGCAACAAAGCCGCCGGTACCCGTGCTCGCAAAACGCTTCAGGAAATGAAGAAAAAAGCGCAGGATATTCGCATGGAAATTCAAGAATGGAAAAATACCGGAAAAGTGTAACAGCTCTTTTCTTTAGTCAAGGGTTGTCTCTTAAGTGAGGCAACCCTTTTCTATTTCAATATTACTGTTATGGGAGCAGCTCCGCAGATTCCTGCTCTCCTTTTGTTACCTTTCTGTTGATCTCTATCACTCGCCTATATGCTTCCAGAACAGCCTCAGTAACCTTCAGGTCCAGCACTTCAGCATGTTCTTTTACAGCATCGATTGCATTTTTCGGAGCAAAGGGATAGCCTACCGTTTTCAATCCTGGAATGTCGCCGCTGCTGTCTCCAATATAGGCCGCCTCCTCGGGGGCTACATCCATCAGCTCACAAAGCTTGAGGATGCCCTTCCGTTTATTATTTTGGGTAAGAATGATATTTATGGACACTTCCGTTTTATGGGCCTCAAATTGGGGATAATGCCCGAGAACATAGGTTTTAACCTCAGGAAATATTTCGTCAATAACCTCTTTCTTTGGATGGATCAGACCCGCGTCCATCTTTTTGGTAAACTCCAGCATTGTACCGGGATGATGCGCTATTATTTCTGAACGCAGCCACTGTTTCAGCTCCTGTACATTTTGCTCCGCCTCTTTATTAAAAGCCGGTAAGAACTGCACCTCATTTTCCTCAAGTGTATAAATGCCGGCGCTCTCAAATGCTACGGGATAGAGAATATTCAGCCACTGTCCCACTGCCTCTACGTACGATAAGGGGCGACCGGAACAAATCGTTAAAGGGGGAACCGTTCTATCACTTCTATGCTGCTCATTAAGCTGTCGGATCTGCGATAACAATGCCCAATCAGGCGGCGAGAAAGGGGTAGAAATACATCCGTCAAGGTCGGTTATAAATAATTTGATCATGGTGAAATTTTTAGTAAATCTTAATTTTCTTATCCTGTTAGGGTTCTTAAAGGATTATACAACATTTAGTGCTCTTTATTCGGTAGCCCGGTAACAGGGAAACACCATACCCACAATTAAGAACAGGAGGCCAATGCCTGCCAGCCACTGATACTGATTCTTAAAGTCGGCATATTCTTGGCTTGCAAATTCGCCTTGCTGGAGCTCATCCAGGCGCCCCAAAAAAGCATCCATTCCCGAACTTCCGCTTCGGATGGCATAATATTCCCCTCCGCTCTCTTCAGCAATTGAACGAAGCACTTCATCCTTCAGACGGGTAGTCACTACCTTACCCTCTTTATTACGCTTATAACTCGTTAGCGAACCGGAATCATTGTAGATCGGGATAGTCCCCCCGGAAGTAGTGCCTACGCCCATTGTATATACGGATACGTTTTGTTCGTGGAGCGTCTTTAAAGCCTCATCATATGGCTCGCCGTGATCCTCCCCGTCGGAAATAATCAACAGTACTTTCGAAGCTTTTGTTTGTTTCTCATCGTTGGACTGATATGCTTGAGCGGCCGTTTCCAAAGCAGCACTTAGATTAGTAGAAGAACCCGGCATCTGATCCGTTTCAGCGATGCTCAGGAAGAGCCTGAGCGCAGAATAATCCAGCGTCATAGGCGACTGCAGATAGGCTTCACCGGTAAAAACGATAAGGCCTACGCGGTCCCCATCCAGCTGATCTACAAGGCGATTAATTTCGTATTTGGCTTTATCCAGACGGCTGGGCTTAATATCTTCAGCATTCATGCTCCCGGAAAGGTCCAGGGCAATCAACAGGTCGACGCCCTGCCGCTTTACTTCGCGCACTTCCGTGCCTATTTTCGGTCCCGCCGCGGCGATGATGAGCAGGGCAAGTCCAATATAAAGGCTAATATGACGTATCTTTTTACCCAGTGGCCAGAATCCACTTCGCAGTTTCTTAAACAGCTTAGATCCGAAATACTGTTCCCGCTTATTGTTTATCTGAAGGTTGTACCAGTAAAAAACTCCCAATAGCAATGGTATTGCCAATAAGAGCCATAAATAAGAAGCTTCTTGCCAAATCATATAATGCCGGAATAAAGTTTATCGATCAGCAGCTAAGAATAACGACCCAAGATAACTGAAATTGCAGGCAGCGGCAATTTGTATCTGCCGGATTAATTACTTCCTGTATGGTACTCCTCATGTGGCCTCGGCGCGCAACACTTCCAGCGGTGTTTTACGATAGATGCTTCGGCTGTTGGCTATTCCAATAAGAATAGTTAATGCGGTTACAATTAACGTGCCCATAATGACCACCCATCCATTGGGGACAAAGGCAATATCGAAGTAGAAATAACCCAGCAGCCAGGTAGCGCTTATCGACAGAATGAGCCCCGTAAAGGCTGACAGGAGTCCCAGAAACAGATATTCAACAGACAAAATTTTGATGATCTGTTTTTTGCTGGCCCCCATGGTTCGTAAGAGCGTACTTTCTCTGATTCGCTGGAATCGGCTTGTAGTAACGGAACTTGCCAGAACGATAAGGCCCGTTAAAATGCTGAAAAGAGCCATAAACTGTATGGCGAAAGATATTTTATCGATAAACTGGTTGATGGTTTTCAATACACGCCGCACATCAATAGCTGAGACATTGGGAAACTCCTGCACAACGCTTTGTTGAATCTCAGCCGAGCTCTGCCGGTCGGGTGCGCGGGTGACGGTTACGTAAATCTGTGGAGCCTGTTCGAGCACTCCTTCAGGAAAAAGCATCAAAAAATTGGGCTGCACGCGCTGGAAGTCTACTGCCCGGATGCTTGCGACATAGGCCTGAACGGGCACGCCCTGGACATTGAAAGTTAGCGAATCTCCAATTTCAAGTTTCAGATCCTCGGCCACCTGCTGTGCCGCCGAGACGGGAACGGCAGACTGTGCTGGTTCTGCCTGTCCGATCCACTGCCCCTCTTTGAGTGTTTCCGAATCTATTAAGGAATCGCGATAGGTAGAACGATACTCATGCTCCAGGGCCCAATTACGAACTTCGCTGGTGCTGTCATCGGCAATGGCCCGTGCGCTGCGGCCCCGCAGGGAATCAAGTCGCATGGTTACCATGGGGACATTTTGAAGAACGGGCAGATTCTTATTTTCCAGCAGCTGGTTAAGCGGCTCGTTTTGATCGGGCTGCACATCAAAAAATATCAGATTGGGTGCATCTGCGCGACTGGCAAAGCCAAGCTCCTCCATCAGCATATCCTGGCTAAAATAAAGGGTGCTAACCAACAGCATACCGAGGCCCAACGATAGCATCAGCGTTGAAGTCTGGTTTTGCGGCCGATACAGATTGGCCAGGCCCTGCCGCCAGACATAGGGCCAGTGGGATGGAAAGAACCGCCTGACCGTTTGCATCAGCAATTTTGCTACGACCAACAAAAGGCCGAAAGCACCCATAATTCCAATGGTGAAAATGGCCGCCGTCTGCCAGCTTTGGGTAAGTAAAACGGCGTATCCGAATATGGTAACAGTGATCAGTGCATAAATAATCACTTTGACCTTATTCTCCAGCAGCGATATAATCGACCGGTCGAGCGTGCGGAGGGCATAGAGCGGAGAGGCTTTACGCAGGGCCAGCAGCGGCAACAAAGCAAAAGCCAGGGCCACGCCCGTACCGGTAAACAACCCCAGTCCAATAGCCAGCCAAGAGGTCGTCAACCGGATATCTACTGGCAGAAAATCACTGACCAGCGAAGGCAGAAGATACTGGATTCCAATGCCCAGCAGGGTCCCGGCCAGGGCACCTAAAAATCCCAATACTACGGCCTGGATAAGAAAGATGCTCATCGTTTGACCCGACGAGGCACCGAAACATCGCAAAACCGAAGCAGTGCTTATTTTTTTGTTGATATACACATGAATGGAACTGGCTACGCCAATACCACCCAGCAGAAGGGCAATAAAGCCAACCAGATTCAAAAACCGGCCCAAATTGCCAATAGCGTTGCCGATCTCCGCCTGCCGCTCCTCGACGGTTTCATAGCTGATATCGATGCCCAGCTGGGCTTCCAGCGTATCGATGCGAGCAGTAATAAGTCCAATATCACGCTTGTCACTAAACTTGAAATACTGCTTGTATTCAACGCGGCTGCCGCGCCGGATGAGCGTTGTCGAATCGAGCACGGATTGCGGGATAAAGACACGGGGTCCAACCATAGCAGAGGCAGCCGATTCACCCGGTACTTTATTAATTGCTCCTCCAATAGGCAGGGTATAACGTCCTATTTTCACCGAGTCGCCTACGGCTATCCCGAACTGGGTTAATAGCGTCTGATCGACAAGAGCTGCAGGCGCAGATTTAAACTGTTGGGCTGCTTCAGCCGGACGGGTTTCAAGGCTTCCGTAATAGGGAAAGTTACCCCTCAGCGCTCGTATGTTGGCCAGGCGGGTATCTCCGGTTTTGGGAAAAAACACCATAGATGGAAATTCGGTAATGGTGGATTGTTCGCCTTCCAGCACTTCAAAATATGCTTTTAACGTATCCGGCGGGGCCTGTTCCGTTTCAATTTCAAGGTCAGCACCCAACAACTCTTTCGATTGATCGTTGATGGTGGTATTTAAGCTATCGCGAAATGAGGTAATAGCCACCTGTGCCGCCACGCCGATGATAATCGCCGAGATATAAATAAAAAGGCGCCGCTTATTGGATCGGGCATCACGCCAGGCCATCTTCCAGGTCCAGCTCGTAAAAAAAGAGTTCATATAGTGGTTGGCCTTTTAATCGTTAATTTGTTCCACTGTCACCGGCTCACTTCTCTCATCTTTATCGATCCGCCCGTTCTTGAGGTGGATAGTCCGCCTGCACTGTTTGGCAAGGGAAAGATCGTGCGTAACGAGCACAAGCGTCGTACCGTTGACTTCGTTAAGATTAAAGAGTAGCTTTTCGATAGTCGCCCCTGTCTCAGCATCAAGGTTGCCGGTGGGCTCATCCGCAAAAAGTATTTTGGGCTTGTTAATAAAAGCGCGCGCAATGGCCACGCGCTGCTGTTCTCCTCCCGAAAGTTGCGTCGGATAATGTTCCAGGCGGTCTTTAAGCCCCACTTCCCTCAAAAGTGCTGTTGCCTCACGACGGACCTCCTCAGTTTTTTGTCCTCGCAGTTCCAGCGGAACCATCACATTTTCCAACGCCGTCAATGTAGGAACCAACTGAAAGGTTTGGAATACAAAGCCTACATACTTATTCCGCACTTTCGCACGTTCATCCTCACTGAGTGGGGCTAATGCAATATCATTGAGCTTAACTTCGCCCTGTGTCGGTCGGTCAAGACCGGCACAAAGTCCAAGGAGTGTGGTCTTACCGCTGCCGGAGGGTCCTACAATAGAGCAGGTAGTTCCACCGGTGATCGTAAAATTAATTTGGTCGAGCACCTTAAGTTCACGATCACCACTGCGGAACTTTTGAGTGATGTTGGTTGCTTCTAATATAGGTCTTTCATCCATAGCTGGAGGTCAGGATTGAAAATATTTTGAGTAAAGCGTTTATCTTCTAAAAAATCTTTTAATGGTCTTCGTTGCCGGTAAATATAGGATAACATGGCTTCATTATTAGCCAAGACCGAGAATACAACATGAAGACTTGTCAATACTGCTTTCAATTATAAACTTAATCATATGGTTTGTTATAAATTAGCTAAATCATATTACAGCAATTATCGTTTCCTATATTACAAATTTTAAACTGTTAATTTCCATGAATTTATGAAACGTCACTTACTATTATTTGTTACACTGCTGCTGTTTTCTTTGCCGTCCCGGGCCCAGGAAAAATCACGCATCCTATTTTTCGGTGACAGTATCACCGCAGGCTACGGCATTGAAGAACAGAAAGCCTATCCTGCCCTGATTCAACAGAAGATTGACTCATTGGGTTGGAATTATGAGGTCGTAAATGGCGGGCTCAGCGGAGAAACCTCAGCCGGTGGACTTCGGCGCATCGACTGGATGCTTCGACAGCCGATTGATCTATTCGTACTCGAATTGGGGGCGAATGACGGCCTGCGCGGTATCGATCCCGGGGTCACTAAAAATAACTTGCAGAAGATCATTGACAAGGTTGAGAAAGCTTATCCGGAAGCTGCCATTGTATTAGCAGGAATGCAGGTCCCACCCAATTTGGGCCCGGATTACACTGACCAATTCAAGAAAATATACCCGAGTCTGGCCGAAAAGAACCGGGTTACGCTCATTCCCTTTTTATTAAAAGGAGTAGCCGGAAATGAAGAACTCAATCAGTCCGATGGCATCCACCCTACAGCAGAAGGACATCAAATTGTGGCGCAAAATGTATGGAAGGTTTTAGAACCAATCCTTAAACAAGAGCGAATGCAGCAAAGTAAATAAGACGCGAAAATCGAACTATTTGGAATGGCAAAGGATGTGGCTTTGAAAAGCTCTCTGCACCGTAGATTATATTGCCCGTCTGATTAAAATAGAATGCAATATGTTTCTAACAATATTGATAACACCTTCTAATCTACTTGATAATTAATTAGGATTTGAAGCCGTTATGAACTATTAAATGTGCTCAATATGGAGGCTTTAGTAATATCTGTTTCCAAAATAAGCTGCTTACGTCCCGACAGCGGTCGGGATAACAGTTCCCGATTCCTCGGGACTCCGCCACGCAACTGGTTACAGGTAATCCTGAATGTCAACTTTTCCTTCCACCAGAAACCTGATCATCTTCTTGCTCTTCCAGCCTTTCACAACCTGTTCTGCTGCCAAAGCCTGAGACTTGCTTTCAAATTTATGAGTATATATAAGAGCCCACGGTCGGTGCTTTTGGGTGTAACCTTTGCTCTCCCCATTGTGGTACTTCAACCGGCGTTCAGGGGCATCCGATATCCCAATATAATAGGTCTCCTTCTCTTCTGATCTAAGTATGTATAGAAAATACACCATATTGGTAGCCTAAAATAAAAAAGACTGACCAGCTTTATGCTAATCAGTCTTTGGATGGCTCCCCGGGTAGGATTCGAACCTACGACCGATCGGTTAACAGCCGATTGCTCTGCCACTGAGCTACCGAGGAATGTTGTGACAACTTACTTCGCTTGTTCGAAACCACATAACGCAAGATTCGAACCTACGTCCCGACCACCGTCGGGATAACTGCTCGATTGCTCTGCCACTGAGCTACCGATGAATATTGTGACAACTTACTTCGCTTGTTCGAATCCGCATAACACAAGATTCGATCCTACGTCCCGACCGCCGTCGGGATAACTCTCTGAATCCCTTCAAAGAGAGCACAAATATAGCTATTTAACCCGATCTAAGTCAAATATTTTTTCAACAATTTTGGTAACCAACTTCCTTAAGTATCAGGCCCTTTGCAGGGGCACCGTGTGCATGCTTATTCTTATCCGGTTGATGCAGCAAATTTTCAAACTCATCTATCTCGCACCTGCCTTTTCCTACCTCCAGCATAGTACCTACCAAACGGCGTACAAGATGCCGAACAAATCGGTCCGCACGAATATGATAACACCACAGCCCATCCGATGTCGAAAAACGGGACTCGTAGACCTTACATTCTGAACTGGGATTTTGATTATCAGGTTTGGTAAAGCTATCAAAATTATGAACTCCCTGTATTTGGCGCGCACAGCTTTCCATAGCATCAAAGTCAAGCTCTTGCAGCACCAGTATTGAAGTTGGTCGAATTAACGGACGGGGGTAGCGGGCAATGCGATAGCAATACTGGCGGAAGCTTGCATCAAAGCGGGCATGAAAGTCATCCGGTACTTCTGTAATATTCCAGACCGCAATATCTCTGGGAAGCACGCCCAGAAAAGCATGCTTAAGCTTTCCTATATCAATGGGATCCGGGCTATCGAAATGAGCTGTTTGCCCTTCAGCGTGGACTCCGCTGTCGGTGCGCCCCTGCCCCACTACATCAATAGGCCGGCCAAGCACTCTGTTAAGGCTTCGCTCTATTTCCTCCTCTACTGTCGGACCATTGGGCTGCCTTTGCCAGCCACAGTAATTTGTACCTGCAAACTCTATGGTAAGCTTATAGCGTGGCATTCATGCAATTTAGGAGATTACCACATTAACTTTTCTTCCGCTCTCGGTCCCAATGGCGGAAAACAGAGATACTAAAGCCCCCCATCAATAGAAAGGTCCCAAACCAAACGACCGAAATATAGGGTTTCTCTTCGGCCACCAGCAACACCCACTGCTCCTGCACCTCTTTATCTACACCGCGGATTGTAAGCTCTATCTCACCGGTAGAGGGATTAATGCTGCTAAACTGTATCGAACCCTGGTTGTTGCCCGGGATAGTAATGGGCGGAGCATAGGACCAATTCTTACCATCCTTCTGGTAGATAGAAAAGAGTGGATGCACCATAACGGAACTGTCGCTGCCCCTTTGAATAATCTCGATGCTGGCCCGCACGGAAACTAACGTACTATCTTTAACCATCTCCCCGGTCTCCTGCTCATAATCCTTCATATGCAGATCAAATGGACCTATGGATACTGTTCCGCCGCGCTCGATGGTAATTTTATGGACTTGGCTACTGTCTTCCTGACTTGAAGCTGCCACCGGCTCGGTTTGCCCTTGCGTTGTCCGTTCTTTGGCTTCTTCATTACGCTGTTGAACATAAGAACTGCCGGATACATACATATAAACATCACTGAGCAAACCGGAACGTACATCGGGATCTACGGACCATTCAATATTTTTGGGCGTTGAAGAGGCCAACATCGGATAAACCTGGGGATTCAGCACAAACTGACTTCCCTCACCATCGGCCGGCTCAAACCGAATGCGATAAGCTTGCTGGCCTGGACGTTCTTGATTTTTAAGGGTATAACCTTCGTAAGTTACCTTATATTTATCACCGACAATTTTAGGCTCATTGAGCTTGAGCTCCAGAAAGTTCACCGGTTGCGTTTTAAGGAAGCCCTGCTCATCGGTTACCTTGCCGGCTTCAATAGCAGCGTTATATCGCTGAGTTTTTTCATCCAGCAGATGCTCATTATAGGCCGATGAGGCCAGGATACCTATAAGCAGTATAGCAAAGCCCACATGCGAGAGCGCCCCGCCGATTAACATAGGCTTTTTCTTGATCAGGCGAATCATAATAATAGCATTGCCAATCAGCGCAAACCAGGCCGTCAGCAGATAGGCCATATAATAGATATCGCGAATACCGGAGACAATGATGGTCACAAGGGTGATAATGCAGCTGAGCGTAACCGGCAGCAGCAGATCTGCGGAGAGGCTCTCCGCGTCCTGGCGTTTCCAGAACAGATACTGGCCAAGTACGGTAAGTATGGCGGCCAGCATAGCCATCGGCATGGTCCATTCGTTATAAAAGCTTACCTCCGGCGGCGTAGGATTATCCACAAACAGCCGGCCAATGACGGGTGAGCTCGTCCCCAGTATAATCACCAGCCCGATGAGAAATAGCATCATCGCTCCCGCAAAGGTCATAAACTCACGGCTGAGAAATTTAGACTCACTCCTCTGTTTCGGCAAATCGTTGTAACGATAGAAAAACAAGCCCGCCCCTATACCGGTAATAGCCAACATAAAGATCACCAGCTGTCCGTATAGCCCTAAATCAACAAAGCTATGTACCGATGCATCCGAGAGGATACCCGAGCGGGTTAAGAAGGTTTCATAGACAATAGCCACATAAGCAAGAATAGCAAAGACAATCGAGGCTTTTTGTGACGTAGAGCTCTTGCGCTGGATAATCATCGTGTGGATGCCGGCCGTACCCAGCAGCCAAGGGACGAAGGAAGCATTTTCTACCGGATCCCAGGCCCAGTAGCCTCCAAAAGACAGGGTCACATAGGCCCAGTAGCCGCCCAGAAAGATCGCTGTTAAAAGCGCTATATTGGCACCTAAAGTCCATGGCAGGGCGGGATCAACCCATTCATTATATTTGCGCTTCCAAAGGGCCGACATAGCAAAAGAAAATGGAACGGTCATCATTGAAAAGCCTAAAAACAGCATCGGCGGATGAATGACCATCCACGGACTTTTAAGCAGGTCATTTAAGCCCTTTCCGTCGCTGGGCACAAAATCCGGATTTGACTGTAAAAACGGGGCATTAGGCATAGCCTCGGCCAGTGAGCGGAAAGGCGAGGCTCCGAGCGTAAAGTCACCAATGGATATACCTGATATCATTGAAAACAGAAACACCTGGGTAAGCGTCATAAAAAAGAGCACCGGTCCGCGATAGGGCTTACGTGTCCATTTCATGAGCCCTAACCCGATAAGGGTAGAAAACAAAATCCAGAGCATGAAGCTGCCTTCCTGACCTCCCCAAAAGGCCGAGATAAGATATTTTAGCTGCAGATCGGAACTGGTATAATTATAAACGTAGTAGAAATTAAATTGATGCGTAAGTATGATGTGCAGCAGTAAAGCTGAAGCTGCCAGCAAGAAGAGCCCCTGAATACCATATAACCATCCTGATATTCTAAAGTAACGATCCTCATCTTTTTGAGAATAAATAAAGTAACCGATTGCCGCCAAAATAGAGCATAAAAAGGCGGCATTAATGGTAAGCTCTCCTAAAAACTTAATCATAAACTACAGATTATTGCCGGCGGTACTGGCTCTTTCAAACTCAGCTCCACTCGTATCATTATACTTGGAAGGGCACTTCATGAGCATATCATCAGCATAGAACACATCATTTTTCATCTCCCCGATGACAACCAGCTGAGTGGCCTGTTCAAAGTTATTGGGCTTTGACTTTGGATAGACGACCCTGCGTACGTTACCGGCCTCATCTTCCATATAGAATGAAAACTGTTTGCTTTCCATTGAAAAGCCGTGCTTTTTAGAGTCATCCCAAGCACCGACAACATGAGCATTATTCAAGCCATCAGCCTGATTAAAGGTGACATAGGTGCTAATGCTGTTGCCGAAGTTGTACATCAAAAGAGAGGTAAACCCGACAATGGCAACAATACCGATTACTAATTTAGGTTTCATGACGCTTGTTTTCTGTTGATTGTTGTAATTCATTCTCCAGCGTGCCCACCTTCTTATCTACACGAATAATAAAAAAGAGCAGAACAAACCAGATAATAAGGCTTACTCCAAGCACAATGAAAATCAGATCATGTGAAGCTGCGGCCTGAATAATAGGACCGGCATCCTCAAAACCAGAACCGCCTTTCCAGCTGGTAGAATAAGATTCCGTCAGCGTATCAACAGCGGCAGTCGTATCGACCTGGGCCTGGATTATAGAATAGCTCATATTCGTTGCTGTTCAATTTGATGCTTTACATTCTTATAACGGTACAAAATGTCGTATAACCATACGGAAAGTGCAATAAATCCTACGACGGCAGGATAAAATATATAACGCAACTCCGGGGCCGTAATTTCACTGAAAGCCGGATTGCCCTCTGCTCCCGGATGCAAACTTGGAAGCTGGCGTGGTATAATATAGAGTAAAAAGGGAATCGTTGTTGCAGCAAATACATTAAATACCGCTGCTATTTTAGCTCGTTTTTCAGGATTATCAAAGGCCGTTCGCAATACAAAATAAGCCACATAAATCATCATACCAAGGGCTGAAAGATTCATGCGCGGCTCGGCAAATGTCCACCATGTTCCCCAGGTAAAACGTGCCCAAAGCGAGCCGGTAATCAATCCGCAAATGCCAAATAATAATCCAATCTGGGTGGCAGTCTCTGCCTTACGATCGGTTGCAGGGTCGGGATTATTCAGATACATAATACTAAATACGAAACCGGCAACGAAACAGACGGCCATGGTAAACCACATGGGTACGTGCAGAAAGAGATTGCGCGCGGTTTCCTGCAAAATAGGGATTTCCGGAAGCGGGATCAAAAAGCCGCCAATGATCACAGCAGTAAGCCAGGCTGCAACCGCATATTTCCACAGTTTAAGTCTCATTAACTACATTTTTTTACTAATTTCTCCAAGCCCGGGGCAAGAGTCATTAATATACGAAATCTGTTTGGGAAAACTTAGTGTTTTCATCTTCGAATCTTCTAAATTTTAGCTAAGTTTACAGTGTTAACTATTTACGGCTTATAAGCACCATAAATATGGATTACTCCTCATCTCAAAAGTCTGTTACTCGCCAAATAAGCTGGAAAAATCATGCTGTTGGTTATTTATTATCTGTTTTATTAGTACCATTATTTGGCATTGGGCTCGTTGGTCTCTACTGGACATGGAAACGCCAGCACCGTGTGAAATACGAAATGAGCGATACCCAAATTGCTTCTATTGACGATCTGTACCGGCGCAATGTTGATCTGTTCAGCATCCGCCGGGTGGAGGTTGTCCAAAGCTGGCTGCAGGAACAACTTTCTGTAGGAGATGTGCACTTGCAGACCTCTGCTTCCGAGCTTATTTTATATGGCATGGACGATCCCTATCAGCTTAAGGGGATACTTGAAAAGGCCATCGCTGCAGAAAAAGAGCTCCGCCAGGAAGAACAAAAAAGCCCGGAACCCAGAAAGCCCGAATACGGCCCCGGTCAAATGGAGCGAATCAATTACCTTACCGGACTTTGGCAGCAAGGACTGCTTTCAGATGAGGATTATGAAAAAGAACGCAGAGAACTTGAAGAATAATCGGCTCATGCCAAGTTGCTCTATAAAATTACACCTTGTCCTGTAACAATCCTTCATATATTTGTTTGATGTTATAGCGTAAATATTTTTCATAGGTATCAATCTCTGCACCGGGCTCTCCAATTTCATCGGAATAGATCGGCCCGTATATTTCAATTCCGGACTCTCTGGAAACGGTCTGCATCGGCCGCTTATCTACGTTGGTTTCAAGAAAAAGAGCCGGCACTTTATGCTCTTCAAGAAATGAAAGTAACGACTTTAACTGCTTCGGCGTACCATTATCTTCGGTATCAATGGCCCAGATGTAGCCCTCTTTCAGGCCGTATTCCGCGGCTAAATACTGAAAGGCGCGTTCACTGGTAACCAGCACACGATTCTCCCCTGGGATTTCATCGATTTTTGTGCGGTATTCCTCTTCCAGACTGTGTAACAGCTTTAAATAATTCTCAGCATTTTTTAAGTATTCCTTTTCATGATCGGGATCTGCTTCAATCAGAGCATCCCGCGCATTTTTAGCCATTTTAATTCCCACAACGGGACTAAGAAATGCATGCGGATTAATTTCCTCTTCCCTGCCATCCTTGCCGGTTAAATACATCGGCTCAACACCATCAGTCAGCTGAAATATATGGTCTTTCTCCTGGCCTACGGTGCGGATTAACTTAGCGAACCAACCGTGGTCGCCTCCTTCCAAATTTAAACCGTTTTTAACAAGAATGTCCGCATCTGTTGCTGCTTTAATATCTTCCGGAAGCGGTTCATACTCATGTGGATCTGTTCCCGTTGGCGCCAAATTGTGAACCTCTACCCGGTCACCTCCTACTTGGCGAATAATGTCTGAAATAATGGTAAAAGAGGAGACCATCTGCAGCTTTTCCCTCTTATTAGAGGTTATGGCACTCCCGCTTTTCTGATCTCCGGACGAATTGCCGCAGGCGCTTAGGAGGAGCAGAAGTATGCTCACAGAGATACACTTTATTCGTAATTGTTTCATTGTTCTTCTACTTTTAGGATATTTTTTATTTCCTGCTTTTTAATGCTTTCGTATTCTTTTGATGATTCCGTTTTTTTATCGAGCGCCACATCAGTCCTTGATTCGGTGCAAATAAAAATGCCAGTATAAATAGAAAAGTAACGCTCAGTGCAATCACCGGTCCCGTCGGCAGATTATGCTGAAAGCTGATATATACGCCCAAAACGGAAGCCAAAGCGCCCAGCCCCGCTGAAATAAAGATCATGGTACCAAAGTGGTTGGTCAGCAGATAAGCCGCAGAAGCCGGGGCTATCAGCATGGATACAACCAGAATAACCCCAACCGTTTTAAGGGATGATACTGTGACCAGGGTTAATAAAATCATAATAAGGTAATGAATTGCCTTAGTGTTCAGTCCGTAAGCAGCGGACATTATGGGATCGAAACTGGAGATCAGTAATTCCTTATAAAAAAGAATTACAACGGCTAAAATAAGCAGGCCAATGCCAAGCGTTACCCACATATCAGAGGACTGAACGGAAAGCACATTTCCAAACAGAATATTGGTCAGGTCCTGGGCTGAGCGTGCCTTTGTAATCAAAATAACGCCCAAAGCAAGGGCAGCTGAAAAGACAATACCAATGGATGCATCACTTTTCACGCGGCTGTTTTGGCTGATCATTCCAATACCAACGGCCGACAAGATCCCACTCACAGCAGCGCCGTAAAAGTAATTGATGCCCAGCATATAAGAGATCGCTACACCCGGGAGTACCGCATGAGAAATGGCATCTCCCATTAGCGATAGTCCGCGCAGGATGATAAAGGATCCGATAACGCCGCAAATAATCCCTACCATAACAGAAGTAAACAAGGCCAGACGAAGGAATTCATACTGCATGAGATCCTGGAAAAAATGGATCATGCCGGCCCCTCCATCCCATAATTCACAGCCATTGGGTGCTGATAGGCCGTGGACAAGTTTTCCGTATTGAAAACTTCTGCTACCGGGCCGCTTGCCACCAATGCTTTATTGAGCAACAGCACGTGGCTAAAGTAGTCGGATACTTTGGATAGATCGTGATGGACAACAAAAACGATCTTAGCCTGATCCCGCAAATCTTTCAGCATATTGATAATAATTTCCTCACTGCTCACATCAATGCCAACAAAAGGTTCATCTAAAAAGAAAACTTCTGCATCTTGTGCCAGAGCTCTTGCCATAAATACCCGCTGCTGCTGCCCGCCGGAGAGCCCTCCTATTTGACGATCTGCAAATGCCTCCATCCCAACCTTTTCCAAACACTCCATAGCCCTCTCCCGATCTGATGCCTTCGGACGTCGGAATAATCCCATTTTGGGAAAAGTACCCATCAGCACCGCATCCTTTACAACGATGGGAAAATCCCAATCGATATTGGATCGCTGTGGAATATACGCAATCTCCTTTCTTACCTTATCCACCGGTTGGCCGGCTATGGTGATCCTTCCGCTGTCTTTAGGGATCAGGCCCAGCATGGCCTTTAGCATGGTAGATTTTCCCGCACCGTTGGGCCCTAAAACGCCAATCAACCTACCGGCGCCATAAGAAAAGTGGACATCTTCCAACACGGTGTTTCCTACATAAGAAACCTGTAGATCCTCAACTGTAATATCGTAATCCATCTTTCCTTCCATTGCAGTGCGCATT
>DATGUX010000038.1:0-7357 GCA_035300985.1 Fodinibius sp. | reverse complement strand
CTTTTCATGAGCTTCCTTTCCCGAGACAAGGATAACATCAAATCCAAGTTCATCCTGCAGCCAAAACATCCGCTCGATATTTTCTTTACTGTCGGCTACAAAATAAAAGGGTTGCTGCTGTTTCATCACCGGATAGAGGGCTTTCAAAGGCTGCTCATTGGATGGTGCGGGATAGCTGCCCGCTGCCGACGCAAAATACTTCTGCTGCTGTTGCTGGGCCCGGGCATCATAAAAGAGCTGCCGAAACCGAGCCATCAAAGCCATCGTCGTTGACGGATAAGCCGCTCCCTTCGCTTCCTTAAACTGCGCAAGCATCCCGATCCCTCTTTCCAATAATCCTTCCTGCGTCTTTTCACCATTAATAAAAAACAGATCCACCTGTCCCGGCAGCATCTGTCCCTTTAGTCCCAATGCAGCGGTGGTAAAGCCAATTTTGGATGCTTCTTTGAGGGCCTCGCTGTCCTTCTTCAGTAAGTCGGCCGGATGACGCTGCGGCTGGATACCGGCTCGCTTATAGCCTGGATTTCCGGGCTGATCGGGGGTCTCACTGCTCACTTTGCTATCAGGACTGCCCCAAAGGGACATTCCGTCAATAAATCCCGGATAGACATGCAGGCTGTCACCTCCGTCACGCACATAAGCATCAAAAGGGATGGTAACGTCCTGGCCGATAGCCTCAATGATTCCATCTCGCCATACGATAGTACCGCCTCCGATGGTTTGCCCATTTGCAGTATGGATAGTTACATTATCAAAGGCCTGGGCCGGCGGCGACTGCGCGGATGCATCTACAGCTGCAAATATCCAGAAGGCCACACAAATAAAAATAGAATTCCTTATCCTCATAATATCGGTTCAGTATTTAAAATTGCCAGCCATATAACTATTAATCCTTAAAAAACAGTGTTTCGTTGGCTACAGCTTTAATAAGGGAAATTAATCCCTCTATTGAAAGGGCCGCGTAGATAAAAAATGTAAACAGTGTTCATCGACACCTATGCAGTTCAATATGGGATATGACTGTACCAACATTGCACCTTTCTCATAACAGTTATACAGGGCAACAGTGCATCCAAGATTATTTGTTTCAGGAGGGGGATTATTTCCCTATTTTTACCGACTTAAAATAGATTTTTCAATCATCATTCAAAGCAGAACCTTTATCCAATGAGCAATACTGAATCCTCAGTAAGTGAACAGCACGAAATTCGCCTTGAAAAGCTCCGTGAACTGCAACAGATGGGTGTTATCCCTTATCCTTATGAGTTCGAAGTTACGTACAAGAGTAAACAAATTCTTGACCAACCCGAGCTGATCAAGAAGGATGACCAGGATGATGCGGATGCCGTCCAGGTTTCAGTAGCCGGACGCATTATGTCTCGCCGCATCATGGGCGGATCCACTTTTTTCAACCTGCAGGATTCAGAAGGACAAATCCAGATATATATCCGTAAAAATGATGTAGGGAAAGAAAACTACAACGAGGTTTTTAAACGGCTCACCGATATTGGAGATATTGTTGGCATCAAAGGTCATATTTTTAAAACGGGCACCGGCGAAACCACGGTCTATGCCAAAGAGTTTCACCTGTTAAGCAAAACTCTCCGCCCGATTCCCCTGCCAAAAGAAGTAGAGGAAGATGGAGAAACCAAAGTCTATGATGCCTTCAGCGACAAAGAGCAGCGCTACCGCCAGCGTTATCTTGATCTGATCGTTAACTCTGAGGTCCAGAAAACTTTTCGCAAGCGGACGGAGATGGTTCAAGCCATACGCGATTATATGAATGATAAAGGCTATATGGAGGTAGAAACGCCTATCCTTCAACCTATTTACGGTGGCGCCTCGGCCGAGCCATTTGTGACCCACCATAACGCTCTGGATATGAAGCTCTATCTGCGCATTGCCAATGAGCTGTATCTAAAACGCCTGATTGTGGGAGGCTATGATGGCGTCTATGAATTTTCCAAAGACTTCCGGAATGAAGGCCTTTCGCGTTTTCATAATCCGGAGTTTACCCAGGTTGAGCTATATGTAGCCTACAAAGATTATAACTGGATGATGGACTTTGTTGAGGCCATGGTAGAGCATGTAGCCCTGGCCATGCACGGCTCCACTAAAATTACGGTCGGCGAAAACGAGATTGATTTCAAAGGTCCGTGGCCGCGCATCCCGATGTTTGAAGCTATTGAAGATAAAACAGGCTTAGACCTCTACGGCAAAGACTTAGAAGAGTTACGAGATGCAGCTGAAGGGCTGGACATCCAACTGGAAAGCCATTTTGGTAAAGGCAAAATTATTGATGAAATATTCGGTGAATATGTAGAACCCGAGCTCATCCAGCCCACCTTTATTACCGACTATCCCATTGAGATGAGTCCGCTGGCCAAAAAGCACCGCCAAAAAGAAGGCCTTGTAGAACGTTTTGAATGCATTTGTAACGGCAAAGAAATTGCCAACGCCTTTTCTGAGCTAAACGATCCTGTTGATCAGCGAGAACGGCTGGAGCAGCAGGCCCGCCTGCGTGCCGACGGTGACACAGAAGCTATGACGATTGATGAAGACTTCCTGAAGGCGTTGGAGTATGGCATGCCGCCCACCGCAGGCTTGGGTATCGGCATCGATCGGTTAGCGATGATCATGACCGATTCCGACTCGATTCGAGATGTTTTATTCTTTCCCCAGATGAAACCGGAAAGCAGTGAATAATTTATCATTATTAGAGAGCTTTGAAATACCTATGTTTATACTCCCCTAACCCCTCCCAAGGACTCAGGATGGAAATATAAGGACGTATTTCAAAGCTCCGTATTAGTTATTTGGTCCACAGCTGGCAGCCTGTAACCAATAACTAATGACCGATAACTAATTGCCCAAAAAATGAATTTCGAATGGTATCTGGCGTTACGCTATTTTAAAGGGAAACGAAGAGGCTCTCGCTTTCTCAGCTTTATCAAAGCTATGGCTATTACAGGCGTTGCAGTTGGCTCAGCCGGTTTGCTCATCGCTTTATCAATCGTCCATGGATTCAAATCTGCCATAAACAGCAAGGTGCTGGGCTTTGCCCCGCATATTACCGTCAGTACTTTTGATAATGAGCATATCGCACGAGCGGATACGCTGGAGACCTACCTCGGCAAATATCCGCAGGTACAACAGGCCCAGGCTGTTGTCAACGGACAGGCGATGCTGCAATCTTCTGATCAGGTTACCGGTATCCTGTTTAAAGGCGTAAAACAGTCGGGCGGAGTGACTGATCTGCGGCAGTATATCATTGAGGGCACCTACGCTCTGGAAACCGACAGTACCGGACTGCCGGGTATGGTAATCGGCAATAAACTGGCGCAAAGCCTGCAGGCCGATATCAGTTCGGTATTAACGGCTTATACTATCGAAGGCCTTCCATCGCCGCTGAGTTCTCCCGAAATTATGCAGTTCCGACTTAAAGGAATCTACCAGACCGGCATAGGGGAATTTGACCAAAGCTTTGCGCTGGTGGCGCGTCCCTATGCTAAAAATCTGTTTGGTTTTTCCCCGGAAGAGGCCTCAGTCGTCGAGGTAAGGCTCAAAGAACAAGGCAGTATACCGGATGTAAGCCAACGGATGAGCAGCGATCTCGCCCTTCCCTACTTCACTGAAAACATCTATGAAAAATATAGCAGCATCTTTGCCTGGGTAGACCTTCAGGAAGAAACTATTCCCTTTGTCATTAGCGTGATGGTTATTGTAGCTGCTTTTAATCTGATTGGCACGGTACTGATGATGGTACTGGAGCGAACCCAGGATATCGGAATCCTAAAGACGATGGGCGCGGGCGACAATAGCATACGCTACATTTTTATGCTGGAGGGCCTCTTTGTTGCTGTCGTAGGACTTCTTATCGGCATTGGCCTGTCACTTCTTTTCGCCTGGCTGCAATCAACCTTCCATATTATTCCCTTGTCAGAGCAAAATTATTACCTGGCTTATGCGCCTGTTGAGCCGCACGCAATAGACTTTCTGCTGGTAAGTGTTGTCACGCTGCTGCTTTGTACCCTTTCCTCCTATCTGCCCGCACGGACAGCTGCTAAAACTAATCCTCTGAAAGTTATCGCATACGGACGGTAGTTAAACAGGCTAAAAAGCTTTACAAAACTTTGAAAGTTTCGTAAAGCTCATGTCCTAATCCGGTTTAATTTCATCAGAGAAAACCCCGAGGGTTTTGGAAACCCTCGGGGTTTAAAAGGCACTATTATAACGCAGGCTCAATATCTATCTCCAGGGATTCCTCAAACATCGTATCAAAGCGTTCAATGCGATTCGACCAGTCCAGGTGCTTATTCATATTCTGTAGCGAGGTGGAGGGCAAAGGCTTTGTTTCGCCGGTCAGCAGATCTTTGAGGTAGTGAAAAAGATCATCCTCGGTATCGTAAAGTACCGGAGCGTGCAGCAGCGGTTTATGCTGGTTTGAGGGAATCAGCTCCGGATAATGCAGGCGACTGGGTACCAACGGATGGCAACCACAGTAGATCGCCTCCATGATCGCTACACAGAAAAACTCATAGGTAGCCGTGGAAACCACAATATCTCCGCTGTGCAGCAACTTGCTGTAGTTTTCTTTATTCTCCACATAGCCGAAATGCGTGATATGCCGGCCGTAACGCTTCCAAGCTTTTTCAAACTCTTGGGGCTTCTCATGCTGTGAATCGCCGGCCAGAATTAAATCAAACTTAAGGTCAATATCATTGAGGCGGTTAAGTACCCGAAAAAACATGGCGGGATTGCGATCGAACTGCCATCGCTGATTCCAAACGATCACGGGATGCTCGCCCGGCTCCCGGTTTACCTTTTGATCGTCAAAGCGCTTGAGATCTAAGCCGGGGTAAAGCACTACGCTCTTCTCTCTGATCTTTTCTACGGGAGAATAGTATTTATCATCGGGATACTGCTCTAAGAATTTCGGTAATGCCTGGAGAAAGTCGTTCCGATGGAAGTTGGATGAAAAAATCAGCTTGTCGGCCGACAGCATACTGATATAGTTCAAATAGCAATACGTTTGGTCGCGCTCCTCGCCCTCCGGCATGGGCTGTGTAAACTGATTTTCGTGCATATACATAACCTTCGGCACATCGGAGAAGCGAGGATTAGTGAGCGATAAAAAGGCCGGAAGATCCGTCATACTACTGATAAATAACAGGTCAATTTCTTCCTCTATCTCCCGGGCCATTCCGGCCAGCACGACCGAATTACCGTGCATCTGCCATTTTCGCCCCTTATAACTCAAATTGATCGGAATCACATTATGACGCGAGTGCTTCTTTAATCCCTCTAAAAAAGCTTTATGCGAACCGCTGTAAAAAGGCTCAACAGCTAAAATATTCATGCTCGTAATAAATTATGGATTAATTCATTGACTGATAAGCGATATCCGTAAAGCCAGCGACAAGAGCCAACCATATTTATTAGCCCAATAGCGTGACACTCTTACCTGAAGCGCGCCTCAATATCTTCCAGTGGAATATACTCGAGTGTGGGTTTGCCTAACGGATCCTTGTAGGGTTCATTACACGCAAACAGCTGATCCAGCAGATTTTCCATCTCCATATCGGCCAGTTTCTTGCCTCTGGGAATGGCGGTTTTGGCCGCAAAAGCGATAGCCAGCTTGCGGCGTTCATCCAGCTCCACCCGTCCTTCCAGCTCACGATACTGATGGAGCATCGATTTTAAAACCGAATGCTCATCTCCTACGTCAATATCGGCCGGAACGCCGCTTACCATCGCCGTATTACCGCTCAAAAGCTGAACGTTAAAACCCATTCTTTTCAGGATGGGATGCAACTCTTCCAGCAAAGAAAACTCGGAGGCTGAAAACTCAACGTTCTGAGCAAAGAGCAGCTGCTGGGTGCTGGGAATGGCCTCCTCTGTAGCACTGAGTGCTTTTTCATAGACAATCCGTTTATGAGCGGCATGCTGATCGATCATGCAGAGACCGGAACGCGTCTGGGTTAAAATATAACGATCATGCAGCTGCCAAAAACCACGCTCACGCATACGATCCGGCTGCTGTTCGCCCTGTCTTTCGTCCTTGTCTTGCCGGCCCGAATCCTCATCAAACTGATACAACTGGCGCGAAAAATCATTTTGCTGCTTATTCGATTCGGGTCGGCTAAAGTTAATGCGCGATGGAAACTTTATAGGTTTCTTCCCTCCCGATGATCGTTGTGAGCTGCCGCCGAAGCTAAAGTCGGAAGAAAATCCACTGCTGCGTGAGCCCGCTCCGCTGCCGGGTACATTTTTCGGCACCTCGGGCACCATAAACTGCTCATTCAGCGCTTTTCGTACCACTGATTTGGTCAGCTTTATGATGCTCCGCTCATCTTCAAACTTTACCTCTTCTTTAGCAGGATGCACATTTACATCCACCTGAGTGGGATCCAGGCTGAGAAAGATTGCATAAAAGGGATACTCCTTTTCGCCCGTCCAGGTGTCATATATTTTTAAAATAACATGCGTCAGCCACCGGTGTTGGAAGGGCCGGCCGTTGATAAACAGAAACTGCTCTCCCCGGCTGCGCTTGGTCAGCTTGGGATCTGCCAGTACCCCGCGCACCGTCAGGTAGCTTGTTTCCTCTTCAAATCGGATGAGACTTGCTTTGTAGCTTTTGCCGAACATCTCGGCTATGCGTTCTTTTAACGGCTGGTTCTTGGGAAGGTTATAGATAGTATCCGTATCGGCAACCAGCTTAAAACCCAGATCCGGATTGGCCAGTGCGGCCTGCTGCACGGTCTTTAAGATGTGACGAAATTCCGTGGCATCGGTCTTTAGAAACTGGCGGCGGGCGCGGATATTAAAAAACAAGTTGCGTACCGCTACCGAGGTTCCTTCAGGCACCGCTGCAGGTTCAAAAGTTTTTTCCTCGCCGCCCCAAACTTCATATTTATGTCCCATTTCATCTCCCGGTCGGCGGGTTTTAAGGGTCACCTGTGCAATGGAGGCAATCGAGGCCATGGCCTCTCCCCGAAAGCCCAGGGTGCGCACCCGAAACAGGTCATCCACATCCTGAATCTTAGAGGTCGCATGCTGCGCAAAACAGAGTCGAAGATCTTCCCTGCCCATGCCACACCCGTTGTCAATGACCTGGATGAGGGTACGACCCGCATTCAGGATGATAATTTCAAGCTCATCGCCCCCGGCATCAATGGCATTGTCTAACAGCTCTTTTACCACGGAGCTCGGCCGCTGAATAACTTCACCGGCAGCAATTTTATTGGATATTTCGGGAGGGAGCTGATTTATAATGGAATGCTGTGAATCCGTATCCTGGGTCAATGTACGCGCTTATTTTCGGGTTTAATATTGAAGTATACAGCTTTAGACTGTC
>DATGUX010000037.1:0-2683 GCA_035300985.1 Fodinibius sp. | reverse complement strand
ATCCTGAATGCGGTTCTTAAACTGATGGAGGAGGAGTCCGACAAAAAAGTAGTGCTGGTTTCCAAAGATATCAATCTGCGGATTAAGGCGCGGGCACTGAGCATTGAAGCCGAAGATTATGAGACTATTCGTATCAGTGATATTGAGCATCTCTACCGGGGAAAGACCGAAGTGAAGGTAGAGAATGCTGAAATTATCAATCAGTTTTACGAGGAAGGGAAACTGGAAACGGATGTCCTAACTACAGAACAGCCCGTCAGCAATCATTTTTACATTTTAAAGAACCACTCCAGCTCGGCTTTGGGCTATTATAACAGCCGTAAAGAGGCGATAGAGCCGGTCCGCCGGCACACCGCTTTTGGGATCACCCCGCGCAACGCCGAGCAGACCTTTGCCATGCAGGCTATCTTAAATCCGGAGAATTTGCTGGTGACTATCACCGGGGCGGCCGGAACGGGGAAAACGCTGCTGGCCCTGGCCGGTGCTATGGAGCAGCGTCGCAAATATCAGCAGATCTATCTGGCCCGGCCCATCGTGCCGCTGGGCAATAACGACATCGGCTACCTGCCGGGTGATATCAAGTCAAAAATCGATCCCTATATGCAGCCGCTTTGGGATAATCTGACTTTTATCAAGAATCAGTTCCCGCGAAACAGTAAGCAGTATCAGAAAGTGGAGGAGTTGGTGGAAAATGAGAAGCTGCGCATTATGCCGCTGGCTTATATCCGGGGACGCAGCCTCTCCAATATCATCTTTATTGTGGATGAGGCTCAGAACCTGACGCCCCACGAAGTTAAGACCATTATCACGCGGGCCGGCGAACATACCAAGGTGATTTTTACGGGCGACATCTACCAGATCGATACGCCCTATCTGGATACCCAGAGCAACGGGCTTTCATTTTTGGTGGACCGCATGCACGACAACGACCTGTATGCGCACATTAACCTGGAAAAGGGCGAACGCTCTGAATTAGCTAACCTGGCCAGCAAACTGTTGTAGAAATTGGCACAGATTTGCACCAATTAACACTGATTGACAGATACTATTTTATGACTATAATAAAGAATATTTCTTCCAATCCGTGCAGATCTGTGGCTAATTATCACCGTTGAATGGCGAAACAAATCGCATATCTGATGGTCCTTCGTTTCAAAATGGGCATCCGGCTCATAAAAGACCTGGGCTGGCCGCGTGTTTTGGTACTACTTATCTTCTTCGCGGTTATGATGATGAATTTGTTCACCCAGCAAGGTGTGTATGCGCAATGGTCCATGGCCTTTTTAGGCTGCACAATCACAGGATTCATCCACTTCAGGCGTAGAGATATTTTCTTTCTTCGGTCGGTAAGTTATGATTATCGATTTTTGTTGGCCGCTGAATATCTGTTAGTCACAAGTCCGCTGCTTCTCATGCTCTTGTACAATGGAGTATTTGTAGCCGGTATTCTGTTGATATGTTTTCTATCTATATTGCCGTTTTTTAATACAGCAAAGACGAATCAATTTAGAAATAAAGAAGCTGCTAAATTTCCGGCTTTGTTGATGCAAGCCTATGAATGGACGGCCGGGCTCCGTAAAAATGGGATAGGAATAGCTTTAGTAATTATTTTGGGCTTTGGGCTTGTTTCCGTCCATTATTTAGTGCCATTAGCTTCAATATTTGGGTTAACGGCGATTGTGGCTTCTTTTTATTCTAAAAGTGAGCCCTCCAGATTTATACAGCTTACTGCCGACAGTCCCTCATCCTTCTTACTCAAGAAGGTTAGCCGGGGTATAGGACTCTATGTACTTTGTACTCTTCCCTTATGGGCGGCTACGATTGCAGTCTATCCCGCCAAAATGTGGTACACTGCGCTATTCTGGTTAGCAAACAACCTGCTCCTTGTTGCTGTAATTACCGCTAAATATGCTCTTTTCGAAGAACAGCGCAATATGGAGATCCCGCTTAGCATTATATTTGTGATCATTAGTATATTCTTGATAATTCCGTATCTGCAGTTTGCCGTTCCTTTAGTTATACTCTATTTCTGGATGAAGGCTATCTGCCGGCTAAGGATGAAGGTCTATGCTTACACTTAAACACATCACATTTTCTTACGGGCAGCAGTCCGTCTTGCGCGATATTACTCTGTCGTTGGAACCGGGCTTAGTCCACGGTTTGTTGGGACCAAATGGGGCAGGAAAAACAACCATTTTTGAAGTTATAGGCTGTAACTTACAGAAACAGAAGGGTTCCATCCGTTATAAAGGGAGCAAGCCGTCCGCGAAAACAATTGCCTATCAGCCGACGGATCCATATTTCTATACGCTGATTACGGGCAGAGAGTATTTGAGGCTTCATCAATTCCAAAACCCTGACTTCAGGATTGATGAGTGGAATAAAATTTTTGAGTTGCCACTCGATGACTTAATCGAAAGCTATTCAAGCGGGATGAAGAAAAGACTGTCTATTATGGCGATGATTTGTCTGGACCGGCCCGTAATGTTATTTGACGAACCTTTTAATAACCTGGATTTGGAGGCGAATCAGTTCCTGATGCGGTTGCTGCGCATGATAGCAAAGAAGGAAAAGGTAGTGTTAATAAGCAGTCATTTTTTGGAAGTGATGACAACCGTAAGTGATCGTATCTACCTTCTATCGAATGGAAATATAACCGATACGGTAGAACGAGCTAACTTTG
>DATGUX010000036.1:0-3009 GCA_035300985.1 Fodinibius sp. | reverse complement strand
GGGGATAACTTGGAGCATTCTTTAATTAATTAGGCCTATATCTTTTGTTTTGGACTTTTTGGACAGCCTCACAGGCTTTGAGAGGGGTGTAGGGGTGTGTTATCAATACATAAAAGCATTTTTGCGTAACTTGAGTTAGTTATTTGCATCAGTTTGCAGATAAGAATAATATAAACTGGAGATGCGAAACATATGCGCTTCTTATGGAGTATGCGAAGCAATGTTAAGTTATTTACTACCCTATGCGGATGTTGCAGTTAATTAACTTACATATACAGATAGGGCTTCCAATCTTCCTGCACGCCGCCCAGCAGTGACTGGAAAAAGGTGATATGTACCGGACGATAGGGCTTATGGTCGAGCGACATGCCGGCCTCCTTAGGTGTACGATTGCCTTTTTGCACATTGCAAGAATCGCAGGCCGTCACTAAATTCTCCCAGCTGTCGCCACCTCCACGACTTCGGGGCAAGACGTGATCAATCGTCAGATTCCGGGAAACTCCACAGTACTGGCAGGTATTGGCATCACGTTTAAAGATGTTGTGTCGCGAAAGCACAATATTATTATACGGGATATGAATATACCGGTACAGCCGGATAACCGAAGGATAAGAATATTCTTCGGTCACCGTTCGCAACATACGTCCGGGATAATCGTGCAGCATCTCGGCCTTATCCAGAAATAGCAGCCGTACCGATCGATGTACCGAACATATACTTAAAGGCTGATAATCCTTATTTAGTACCAAAACACTTGCATCCATAGCTAAAACGGTCTTTTGCGATTGCTTCCAGCGGCTATTAGCACGGCAGCATCGAAAAATATTTAATGTGTAAAATCAACATTAAATTTTCCTAAAATGCAACCCTACCGGGCTTAAAACCAAATATTAATTCTTAGTTAACAACAGTTCCTGATAGCAATATCTATATCATTGACAAAATAAGCTTATATCCTCTTTAAAAAATTCATACATTCATTTCTTTATAAAAATGGATCATGACTTTAATTTTTAGGCCCTGATTTGTGCCGTGTCATACCATAACGATAGGTCTGTCTTTGGATATTATAAATATCCGGAACCAGGTTCGATGAAGTTACTCTCTTTAGATTGATGGCGGGGCACATCCGTCTTGTGCCCCGGATACTTGGAGCTGACAAAAGCATATTCCAATATTTGGCAAATCCGGTACAAAACATTTAGCAATGGCTACAAAGCAAATAAAGAAACTTATTTTACAATCTTCTTTTGAAGAGATGGAAAAGCTCCCATCCTTTGTGGGTAGTCTTCAGCAGCATATTGCCTGCAGCGACGAAAAGAGCGGCCACATGATGCTTAGCCTCAGCGAAGCCGTCAACAATGCCATTGTGCATGGAAATGATCTTCAGGAAGAAAAGAAGGTCACTATAATTGCGGTCTTGGAAAACGACATTCTTTCCATCAGCGTAGCGGATGAAGGCACAGGCTTTGACCCGAAGGTTATTCCGGATCCGCTGAAAGAGGAAAACCTGATGAACGAAGGAGGCCGCGGCATCTACCTGATCCGCCACTATACCGATGAGGTACATTTTGAAGATAATGGCTCAAAAGTAATTATGGATTTTGAATTACATTAAGGGCTACCCTCGTATGCAGTGCGGATATTACTGCACTTTAATTAGCTAAGCTCTCCAATGGTTCACTTTCCTGTCAACTCCCCTTCGGTTGATAGACTTTCACTCCGGCCTCATTAGCCACTTTTTGCATACGCTGGCGAAGCCGCCTTACAATCTCCGGCTTATCTTCGGCCCGGTTAAACTGTTCGCCTGGATCTGCCTGCAGATTAAATAACTCCGGTTCTTCTCTGACTACCCTCAATTTCCATTTACCCACGCGCATCGCTTCCAACTTGCCAAATGCGAAATAGGCATATTCCCCACGGGGAGAAGCCTCCGTTTCTCCGGACAAGAAAGACATTATATTATAGCCGTCCAGTTTATGTTCGGGCAATTCCCCGCCGCCGGCTTCCAGCAAGGTCCGGTAGATGTCGGGCATGGCCGTCAACTGATCCGTCACCTGTCCGTCGGGAATCTCGGCCGGCCAGCGTATAATACCCGGAACACGGCCGCCGCCCTCATAACTGGTTGCCTTGGATCCCCGAAGAGGCCCCGCTGAACCCTGATGCCAGGGTTTGTTGCCCTCCTGCAGCATCCGGTCGGGCAGGTTCAGCCACGGCCCGTTGTCGGAAGCCAGGAAGACAATGGTATTCTCCGCAATGCCCTTCTCATCCAGCGTTTTCAGTATCCGGCCGACACTCCAGTCCAGAGTTTCCATGACGTCGCCATACAAGCCTGCCTGTGATTTCCCCCTGAACCTTTCCGCAGTGTGGATGGGCAGGTGCGCCATATTATAGGCCAGGTAAAAGAAAAAGGGATCCTCTTCTTGGCTCTGTTCAGTAATAAAAGACACGGCCTCCTCCGTATAGCGCGTGGTTAAAGTGTGCTGATTGACAGGATGTTCTACAATCTCCGTTCCCCGGTATATTGCCAGTGGTTCGTCGGTCTGTACCCAGGGCTTGCGGTAATCGTTGGAATAGGGCAGCCCAAACCAGGAATCAAAGCCCTGATTTACCGGCAAAAATTTATCTTTTTTATATCCGAGGTGCCATTTGCCCGCCATACCGGTGTTGTAACCAGCTGCTTTGAGCCCTTCGGCCAGAGTCAGCTCGCTTTCGGGTAAGCCTCCGATTCCATCGGCGCCCGTGCCGCCTCCCAAGTCTACCCGCGGCATATATCGTCCCGTCATCAGCTGGGTTCGCGAAGGCACGCACCACATGGCTGTCACAAAGGAAGTGAACCGTACGCCTTGCTCCGCCAGTCCGTCCATGTTGGGCGTTCGAATGGTCGGGTGACCGTAGCTGCTCAGGTCTCCATAACCAACGTCATCCATAAAAAGCACAACGATATTGGGCTTTTGGGAAGTTGAAGATGTTTCTTTTGTTTCAGAACAGCCATAACTCCCTAATCCC
>DATGUX010000035.1:0-2546 GCA_035300985.1 Fodinibius sp. | reverse complement strand
TGGAGAGGATGTATATCTGAAAGATATATGGCCAAGCTCTGATGAGATTGCCGAGCACCTGGACAGTGCCATTCGTCCGGAGCTCTTTGACAAGCAATACGGCGACATCTTTAAGTCTGATGAGTGGGATGAAATTCCCGTGGGCGGAGGCGAGCTGTATGAATGGAAGGATGATTCAACCTATATTCAGGAGCCCCCCTTCTTTGTAGATATGAACGAAGAGCCTGAGCCCATAACATCGATCAGCGGAGCCCGGGCACTGGTGAAGGTAGGCGATTCCATTACCACCGATCATATTTCTCCCGCAGGAAATATCGGTATTGATACACCGGCCGGGCAGTATCTGATGGATCATGGCGTAGAGCCAGCTGATTTTAACTCTTACGGCTCGCGTCGCGGAAATGACCGCGTAATGACTCGTGGCACCTTTGCCAACGTGCGCTTTAAAAACCAGCTGGCACCCGGCACCGAAGGCGGATATACTACATACTTTCCGGATGATGAAGTGACAACCATTTATGATGCTGCCGAACGGTATGCAGAAGATAATACGCCGCTGGTAGCTCTGGCCGGAACCCAATACGGAACGGGCTCCTCCCGCGACTGGGCCGCCAAAGGAACGCTTCTGCTGGGGGTAGATGCGGTAATTGCTACTTCTTATGAACGCATTCACCGATCCAACCTGGTAGGCATGGGCGTGCTTCCGCTGCAGTTTAAAGAGGGCGAATCCGCGGATGCCTTAGGGTTGGATGGTTCGGAAACCTTTGATATTGAGGTTTCTGATGATCTGCAGCCGCGCGATCTTGTTCTGGTGACAGCAAAGAATGGAGATGGAGAAACCATCTCTTTTGAGGCTGTTTGCCGCATCGATACTCCGGTTGAAATCGATTATTATCGTAATGGTGGTATTCTTCACTACGTATTGCGTGACTATCATAAGGCGGATAAGACGCAAGATTGATCGTTCGCCTTTACAAGTCAAATTGATAAGAAAAGCCCGACCATTTTTAAGGTTGGGCTTTTTGTTTTAGGAATAAGATTAAATAATTTTAATATTATTCATTTAACTTTTAATATCAATTGAAATGTTTTAATTATTGGCTCTTAATCAAGAGAAAATTATCAGACAGCTAAAAAATAACTGAGGGGAAACAGTTATGTTTAAAATGGAGGATCAGTTAGAGAGGGTAGATATGCCTGTATTAAGTAAGAAGCGTCTGCAGATTTTTGCAGAGGCAATGAGAAAGGTAAATACTAATATATCACTCAATTCCGTAGTAAAGCGAAGTGTCAGCATTGCAAAACAAATTACCAAAGCAAATACGGGAGATATACTTTGGACGAGCGAACCCGCCGGCTATTTTCCGGCTTCTTTTTTGAAAAGTGAGGAGGCTGAACAAAAACAATCCTGTAATATACCCGGAACAATAAGCAACTGGGTATTTGAAAACAGAGAAGTTTATTGTACTGGTCATACTGATGAGGCTGAAATACAGTTCCTGCGGGGAAATGAGCAATCAAATTGCCCAAACATATTATGTGTCCCACTAATAAACGACAGGGATCATCCGGTCGGCGTTTTACAGGTAGGTAACGAGAATGACCATGACAGGTTTACGGAAGAAGATATAGCTTGTATGGATTTACTTGGTCGACATATATCTACCGTAATCAGTTCACTATTTAAGACCAAACGGCTGCAGGCCCGGGCTGAAGAGAGCGAATTGCTGATGACTGAAATCCATCATCGGCTGAAAAATAATTTGTCAACCATTACCTCACTCATTGAGCTGGAATTGGAACAACTATCCGACCAGCACGCGGAGGATGTGCTCAGGAAAACCTGTGCGCGCATTAAATCCATTACGGGAGTTCACGATACTTTGTATCAGACTGGTGCAACGGATAATATTGACTTGGTTTCCTATTTTCAAAAGCTGACGGATGAAATATCTAAACTGCACGGAATTAAATCCGAGAATATGCAGATCCATAGCAAGGGCGTTCCTGTTGAAGTAACTTCTGATCAAACAATGGTTTGCGGACTTATTCTGGAGGAGTTAATTACCAATGCTTACAAACATGCTTTTGAATCGGTAGATGAGGGAAGAATTCGTATTGAAATTTCAGAGAGGCCGGAAGGAAGGATTCAAATTACAGTATCGGATAATGGAAAGGGAATAGGCAATAATTTTATACCCGGCAACGATGAGTCAATGGGATGTTGGATTATAAGTGCCTTGGCCGATCGCATTGATGCTACTGTTGAAGTAAGCAGCAATGAGGGCACCCGCTATAGCATGTCCTTTAACAGGTGAGCATTATATAAAGCCATTCTCAATATTTCGCATAGTAAATAACCCGGCGACATAGTTTGACAGGGGGGTGTTGAGCATCAGGGAGACCACACCGTTTCGCAGCGCAGGATGACTCTTTTTTCGACCCAGTTTCATATTTAGTTCACTTCTTTTGACCGTGTTTCTGAAGGCTTTTCTTCGCCGCTTTTCAAAAGAAGGGAATACTTTATGAGCCGGAGTTCCATCAAT
>DATGUX010000034.1:0-3415 GCA_035300985.1 Fodinibius sp. | reverse complement strand
TTGTATGACAGCATTTATGCCGAACGGTATATGGGGCTTTGGGAAAATAACAGGGCCGGCTACAAGCAAAGCTCCTCCACAACTCATGCCGAAAACCTGGACAGCCACCTGCTACTTTCCCACTCAGCTATGGATGAAAATGTGCATATCCAAAACACCATGCAGCTCATGACGGCCCTGACCAGCGCCGGTAAAGATGTCGATCTGCGCATTTATCCTCCGGGCGCTCACGGCGTCGCCTACAACTCCACCAGCTATATTCTATTAATGCAGACCTATACCGATTATCTGATGAAGCACCTGAAGTAGAAACGACTCAAAGCGTAGCAAACTTAAGCCATCAAAGTTATGTGCCGACTATTAGCCTATAAAGGTCCATCGGTGATTTTGGATGACCTGCTTTACGAGTCGGAGCACTCCATCATCAAGCAGAGCTACAACGCGATGGAAATGGATGAGCCCCTCAATGGTGATGGATTCGGCGTAGGATGGTATGCCCGCACGCTCTCTCCCGAACCCGCGGTATTTGCCTCGGTGCGTCCTGCCTGGAACAACCAAAACTTGCAGTATATGGCACCCAAGATCGAATCTGACTGCGTCTTTGCCCACGTACGCTCGGCCAGTGTAGGTTCCGTCAACAAGCTTAACTGCCATCCCTTCCATCATAAAAATTTTTTGATGATGCATAATGGCGGAATTGAGAATTTTGAAGAAATTCGTCGCCCGCTGCTGGCTATGCTTTCTGATGCGCGGTTTCGTGATATCAAGGGCCAGACCGACTCAGAGCATATCTTTGCTCTTTTTCTTAACCATCTTGATCAGCTCAACGATACTTCAAACTTAAGGCACTATCGCGACGCCCTTAAGCATACGGTCGATGACATCGTGGAGCTAAAGCAACAGTATGGGCTGCAGGCCGCTTCTTCGCTTAACCTGCTGATTACTGACGGTTCGCGCATGATAGGCTCCCGTCTTGTAACTGATTCAAATGAAAAACCTTTGTCACTGCATTACGCAACGGGCCACCGGTTTGAATGCCAGGATAGCATGCTCACCATACAGGGAGATCCGGAGGAAGGCGCACAACACAAGGCTGTACTCATCGCTTCCGAAAGGCTTAATGAGCACGCTCAGAACTGGCAAGACATTCCGGCCAACCACTACTTTTCTATAGATTCCGGCGGGACTATTACCGTTACTTCAGCATAATTAACCAGCCGTGGATAAAGCCGGCATTAATTATTTTCACCCAGCCATTCCGTAACTATCCGTTCTATCTTTCCGGATTGCTGCAGTTCCAAGATTGTTATATCAAGATCACGCAGTTTTTTTGAATCCTTGGGTATAGCAAAACCGTATCCCTGGCGCATATATTGATATTGAGAGATCCTCACATTATCATCATGATTTTGCTTGAGAAAATAAAGCATTTGGGGACGGTCAAATACGACCGCATCCACTTCCTCCGATTTTAGATGATCATAGCCCTCCTTCAGGTTTCCCACATAGACCCTCTCGGCATTATATCGCTCTACGAATGCATCAGAGGGTGAACCTTTCACGACGGCTACCTTATGCCGGGCCAGTTGACTGGCTTTCTCAATGGTATTAGAGTCTGCTGCAGATAAGCTCAGTGAGCTGGCTATGCCGGCGACCATGGTTGTGGCAGATATGATGCAAATGACCATCCAGCCACCGGCAATAATACGTCCTTGCAACGTCCTTGGCGCCAGATCTCCGTAACCGGTGGTCGTCATGGTTACAATGGCACACCACATGCCGTCTCCAATGCCGCTGGCAGGATCCGATGAAAATTCATCAGGATTTACTTTGTGCTCAGCAAACCATAATAAGGTTCCTACGATAGCTAAAATAAATAAGAAAACCATTACGGCGTACAGAAGCTGAACACTAAATAGTCGTTTTATTCGCTGCCAGATGCCGGGTGCAACACTCCGGGACATGATTGAAAGACTGGATTGATAATAGGGCTGCGTAAATTTTACCTTTGTGGCCCGTTCCGGGGTAATGCTTATAGGTCCCACCACAATATCCAGCTTGCCTGCCTCCAGTGCAGCCAAGGCAGTGGGTGCACTTTTATAAGATAACAAATTATAACTCAGACCTTCCATAAGAGCTGCGTTTTGCCAAATCTCCAAGGCTATACCTGTTTGCATTGAAAGATCCACGACGAAAGGTTCGCTCCCCGCAACACCGACCGTTAAGGAATCAGTCTGTTGCTTATTTGCCTGTACCTGAAGGGGCATAATAATTGAGAGAAAAAAAGGAACCAGCAAATAAAAAGACCACGTATCTTTGTTACTCATAAAATATCACACTAACAGAATTAAATTATGTGATGTTTACTGTAAAATGGTTTAGCACTTAACTAACCATTATCCATATCATCTTTGGGGCCGCCATTTCCATTCGTGGCAGCGCTTCGGAGCATATCATCTAATTTGACTCCTCCTTTTACGCCAAAGTCGAGTGTACGGATGGGGTACGACATATCGATGTCATTTTCTTCATAAGCCTTTCCAATGGCTACGATAGCATCGCTGCGCGCCTCCAAATAATCCGGATTTTTCCGAAAGTCTACCCAGAAACGAATAGTATAGTTAAAGGTACTGCCGCCAATACCGGTATAAAAAAGCTCAACTTCACGGTCTTTATTATAGCTGCCAATGCCCTCAACGGCCTCTATCGCCACTCTTTTAGCTTTTTCGTGGTCGTCGGCATAGGATACACCTATATCCAGATCCACGCGACGCTCAAAATTTTTGGTGTAATTTATAAACGGATTCTCATAGACAACCTTATTGGGAATATAAACAAATTGTCCCTGTGGCGTCTTTATAACAGTATTGCGGAGGCTAATTTTCTGAACGTAGCCGTAGTAATCGTGGCTTTCGATGATATCGCCCTTACCAAAAGGATGCCGCATCGATAACAATATGCCTGAAATCAAGTTCGCCGCAATATCCTGAAAGGCAAAACCTAAAGCTAAACCAACAATACCGGCCCCGGCCAGCAATGACTTGACTGTTCCGTCAAGGTTCAAAATGCTTAGTGCGGCAAAAATACCAATACCAATAATCAATACACCCACTATGGTCTCAAGAAGATCGATAATGGTTTTGTTATCGGTCACCTTGTGCAAGAGCCTGTTCACGGCCTTACGAACCAGCTTGCCTACTACAAAGAATACGATTAGTGTTAGGATGGCAAGGACTAAATTGGGCAGCATTCCAATGGCTGTTTCCAGCCAGCCTTCCAACTTGCCCACCACCAAATCATAGGCCTTACTCACATCAAATTCTAAATTATCAACAACCATATTCATAACATATTGGGGCTATTCTAAAAAAATGAAGTTCAATATAGCATAAAATAAGCAACAAATTAATTGACT
>DATGUX010000033.1:0-19027 GCA_035300985.1 Fodinibius sp. | reverse complement strand
GTCGTTTACATCCACATTCTCATTATATTGCCAGTTAGAGATTGCCCGGCTGGAAGATCCGTTATTGATCGTCTCTGCACGGTTATACGTATAGGCAATGCTGGCGCGGAAGCCTGACTCAAACTGCTTTTTCAGCTCACCGGTAATACTATACTGATAGCCTTTGCTGGTATTATCCAGTAAAATAGCGTTAGTGAAATTCTCTGGATCCACACGGTTGGGAGAACCCGAGGTATTTCCATAATCACTGTCAAAGTAAAGATCGCCATAGATGGGGCGGCCGTTAATGGAGGTGCCCTGCTGCTGCAGGTTAATGTTTCGGAATTTCACCTCGTTCATCATCTTTGAATAGACCCCTTCCAGCGTACCTACCACGCCAAAGGGCAGTTCTTGATCGATAGCCAGATTGAACTTCAGCGACTGCGGGTACTGAAAATCCTTTGTCAGCAGATTTACCTCACTGGTGCTAATGCCCTCCAGTGAAGAGCCCTCGTCCGTCGGGCTGGGCTGATTGTTCGGATCAGGACTGAAGAAGCCCGGCCCGAAAGCATCGGTTTCAAAGTACCTCAGGTCGATGCGGCCATAATCTACACCGGTATTGCTGTATTGGTTAGATATCCAAACGAAAGGGGGGCTTCCAGTGAAGATACCCCAACCTCCGCGAACTTGTGTGGTCCGCTCGCCGGTTACGTCCCAGTTAAACCCAAAGCGGGGGGAAATCAAAACGTTTCCGCTGGCCACTTGGGTAGTGGAATAACCCGGGAAGGATTCTTCAACCTGCGGATTACGTGTTGGCTCATCCGGCAGGATGGGTATATCGGTGCGAACACCAAAGGTCAGCGTCAGGTTATCGGTAAAATTCCATTTGTCCTGGGCATAAAACCCAAGCTGAATGCCATTAAACTTGGCCGATGGTTTGCCGCCCGGCAACAGATAACTATACCGGTATTGATAAGGATTACCGGCTTCGAAGTCCTCGATGCTGCGGAAGACATAAGATCCGTAATCATCCTGAACAAACTTATTATCGAAAGCAAAGATTTGATTGCTTGTTCCAATGGTAAATTCATGATCACCCACGATATAAGTGAAGTTATCGGTGATTTCGATCAGATCCTGATCCAGGCGGTTAGCCTGCGAGAAACGGTCAATGCCCATAAAGAAACTTCCGAAGCCATCTTTCTCAGGGAAGGGAAGGCTGATTTCCACTTCGGGAAAGGGTTTGGCTTGAACATCACGGGAATCGCGGATGCGAGTGTACACCGCACGAAAGGTATTGGACGCGTTATTTCCAAAACTACTGTTGAGTTCTGCAACCAGTGATTGTTGTGTACTGTTAAAGTTATACTGGCGGTTGGCAAAACTGTATGAACTTTTCCCGCGAGAAACGCCCTCTTCATCCGTGGCATCAACGTAGTTATAACGCAGCGAAAACTTATGGTCTTCATTAATATTCCAGTCAATTTTAGCCAGCACTTTGTTGTTATCCTGTCTTTGCGCCAGTGAGCCGCCGTAGCTTCCGGCATCATAACCATACTTATTAGTAGCAATTTGGCTGATCCGATCAAAGGTTGACGAGGGGAACCCAAAGGAGTTGGGACCACCATCCAGGATACCCGACGTGATGGGATTATTGCGGCGCTTTAACTCAACATTTGTGAAGAAAAAGAGCTTATCCTTTACAATGGGGCCGCCCAGGCTAAGTCCAAGAAAATGCTCATCAAAAGAGTCGTAGTCTGCAGAAGCTTCGCCTGCCTCGGTAACATAATTGCCCACCAGGCTTTCGTTACGTAACTGGTAGTAAGCCGTACCCGTAAATTTGTTGGTACCACTTTTGGTAATAGCATTGATCTGTCCGCCGGTAAAACCATTATTGGTTACATCAAAAGGCGCAATATCCACGTTAAACTCCTGGATTGCATCAATGCTGATAGGAGAGTTTACTCCGGCGGAACTTCCCGGCGTGCCCTCACCCAATCCAAACACATCGTTCATCGTAGCCCCGTCAACCAAAAGGTTGTTATAACGATCATTGGCCCCGCTAAAGCTCCCTCCGCCGGTTGACATCGGGTTGAGGCGCGTAAAATCGCTCAACGAGCGAGACAAGGTTGGAGTGGTTTGAATCTCCCGATCAGAAATGTTTGTCCCCGCTCCCGTTCGGTTTTCATTAAAGATTGGGTTAGCTTTGGCCGTCACTGAGATTTCGCCCAGTGCAAGCTCCCCCTCTTCAAGCGCAAAATCAACGGTAACGGTTTCACCGAGCTCAACGTTGGCTATTTCCTTTTTCCGGGGATTAAAGCCGATAAAGGTAACCTGAATCATATAAGGGCCGCCTACCCGCACACTCTTGATGGTAAACCGACCGTTGGCACGGCTGGCTGTACCATAACGTGAGCCCGTTGGCTGATGGATAGCTATTACATTAGCTCCGGCCAAAGGCGTGCCGTTGGAGTCGACGATCATCCCTTCTATGGAACCGGATGTCGTTCCCTGGGCAAAGAGTGACAGCGGTAGTAAAATAGCAGCTGCTAATAAAAATAAGTAACGTTTCATATTCGATATGATATGTTCGTTTAGTTTAGGATTTATAAGTTCCGCATTGGTATGTTCCGCATTATTATTGGGCCGCAAATATAAGCAATACAATAGTGCCGGGCCATTAATTATGGATAAAGATTGTGTCTCACGGAATTTAATACTTTCAGATTTCCTTCCCATTAATTACATGAGGCAGCAGCCTTTAGCCCTACATCTGATAAATAAAAAAAGGAGCAGCCTGCTGACTGCTCCTTTTAAAGGTTGCTTTAACGTGCCGGCCCTAAAACTTCACCGCCAGGCCGGCATTAAACCTGCGCGGCAAGCCAAAGAACACCTCGGCATCATCAGCATCGTGATCCTGATCGAAGGAGTTAAATTGGCTATTATCTGATGCGTCCTGAATATATATTTCATCCAAAGCGTTATAGATACTCAGGAAAAGCTCAATATCGGCACCCGAAAAAACGTCCTTAATCTGGTACTGGGCATGAGCATCAAGCACCGTATAGTTAGGCGCTTGCCAGGATTGCACTCTGTCGGCGGATGATGGATCATCAGGATCATAGGTACGGCTCAGCGGGTCAAAATCTGCGTAGTGGTCGAAATACGACTTACCCACAATTTGGAAGTGGAAATTATCGGTAGGATCTACCGATAAGGTATAGGACAGTTGACGCTGCGGGGCGTTCCCAACTTTGAGACCGTCGGTAGACAGATATACCGTTTCGTATTCATCTTCGGTATAATCTGCCAGGTAGCGTGCGCTTACGTCACTTCGGTATTCCCAGAAGTTATACGACCCGTTGATATCAAGCCGGATATAGGAAGTAGGCTTAAAAGAAGTTTCCAGCTCAATACCACTGTGGCGCTGATCTAAGCCTGAGATATTAATCAAGCCTTCCGTTCCGTCTTGCTGGGTTATACCCTGGGTGAATGACCGGTCCTTACGATCCGTTAAGTAATAGTTTGCGCTGATGGCATAGTGCTGCTTTTGATAACGAACACCCCCTTCATAGAATAAGAATTTTTGATTTACCGGATCATCATTAATCGCACCTGATCGGTCATCAATTACATTATCAAAAATGGGTACTTTGGAAATGATCCCAAAATTAGCAAATACGTTCAATCCATCGGTTAAAGAATACAGTCCACCGGCTTTAATCTGATACCCCTGGATATTAGGAGACTCTCTATATAGGTTTTTGCCCTGGCTTTCGGGATCTTCTATGAAATGATTGTCGTGAGTGTACTTTATATTCGTAAGCCCGCCGGTTGCATAAATACTATAGTTCTCTTTTTGCAGCTCGGCTTGCAGGTATCCGCCCAGCCAATCCACGGTGTTGGTAAAGTTATAAGCAACTTTATCACCGAGCTTAACGCGCTTATTAGGATTAAAGGCATCTGCCGTTGAAAGATAGTAGTCACCACCAAGAAGATCACGTACTTCACGAAAGTGATGAATCTCCGCTGTTCTCCAGTCCACACCGGCTCCTATGTGGAAATCCCCGACATCAGCATCAATTTTAAGAATGTCGCCAAAAGACCACTGGTCATTTCGGCTGTTTCTTAATATTCCGAGTGACTGTGCATTTCCTGAATCGTCTATATTAGCCCGGTTAGCAGCAATGGTTGCATCCCAGTCGACAATACGAGAAGGTCCGTTATAATTCCATTCAACATCTCCCCAGGTCCCGGTTCCGCCGCCGGCTCCCCCGGAGTAGTAGGCAACATTGGTAAGATCAATATTCTCTGATAACTCAGAGTACCAGTTCAGGTTAATCTGTGGCTTGTGGAAAAAGTTTTCGCGTTCATTAATGAAGTTAGGCGAGTAGCGATCTCTTATTGATGCCCCAACCCAGCCATCACCAATATACTGCTTACCGCCATAGGTATTACTCACCGGACCCACATTTTCATTATAAAAGAATCCACGCTCGGGATATTGCTCTAAAGCATCCTCATTATAAGAGTCAAGATCGCGGGCAAAACTGTGGCTGAAGGCTCCAATATTTTGAGCATATAAGCGCTGCCCGTGGCGTTGCGGAGCACCCAGCGCAAATAGATCCAGCCTGTTTTTATCATTTATTTCATAGGAAGCACCAAAGTAATAGGCCCAGGCATCCGTCCATGTACCCTCGACCATGCCGTTGCCCGTTTTACGCACGCCCACAGCACTGAAAGCAAACTTATCATTAATAATACCGGAATTTAACATCAGGGTCGTTTTTCGGAAGCCGGCATTACCAATTTCCTGTTTGAATGTTCCGCCCGCTTCATGTTTTGCGGGATTAGTCAAAATGTTCATCGTTCCCCCCACCGAAGGAACAGCCAGGTTTACATTACTCATTCCCCGCTGGATCTGCATGGATTGGGCCGCGTCACCAACCCCGTCCCAGTTAGACCAATACACCCAGCCATTTTCCATATCGTTAACGGGAACACCATTAATCATGACCGCAACATTGCGCTGTGAAAACCCGCGCACGGTAATCCGCGCATCTCCGCTTCCACCGCCCTGCGCCGTCGCATAAACCGAAGGCGTGGTGTTAAGCACCAGCGGAAGGTCGCGCGAACCTAACTGATTCTCCAGCTGTTCTTCGTCAATAGTGGAGTAGGCAACCGGTGTTTTCTGAGTCGACCGGGAAGCAAAAACCTCCAGCTCTTGCAGTGCCAAATTACTCATAGCCATCACAAAATTGACCTCTTCGTCTGAGCCTGAAATAGTCACTTCCTTCTCGACTGTCTCAAAACCCACCATAGAAGCGCGCAGGGTGTAGGTTCCATTTTCAAGGTCTTCAATTTCATAATAACCTTCAGCATCAACAGATGAACCAATGCTTGTACCAACAACTAATATATTGGCACCGGCAAGTGGTTCATTGGTATTCTCTTCAGTGACAGTTCCGCTGATAGTATATTGGGAAAGTGCTACCATGGGAAACATCAGTAAAACCAATAGTAAACTTGTGTAACGTTTCATAATCGATAGATATGTTTGTTTGGGTTAGGAGGTTAGAACGTATATAATGCGCAGTTGACAGGTCACAATTTTTATAAGGAATAGAATATAACCAGCACAACATTATCAAACCGTTAAGCCTTAGTTTGTATTTGCGGTTAGGACATAGAAATATACTAATTTCTACTCTTTATGAAAGCCAGTACTTATAAATATTCACCAGCCGCTGTTGGTCGACACCGATATAGTACAGGATAACAATAACAAGAAATATCAGCTGCAACTTGATGACACCAACATCAAGATATCTGCGTGCAGAAGTCGTCACTGACGAAGACAATACGACAAAAGGATGCCGGCGCCTGATCCGTCGCACTATTTCCTGATCTTCCATTACCTTATGGTCTTCCCGAAAACCCCCCAGCTGCTCAAAAACGGTGTGCTCCACAAACAGACTCTGATCACCAAAGCGAAAAATGTCCACATCAAAACGGGTAAACCAGGCGTAGCATTTTAGGACGGGATGATCCCGATCAAAAGCCAATCGGAAACAGCCGGCATCTACCCCTTCTTTACAGGCATCGATGATATCTGTCGCAAATCCTTTGGGCGGGTGGCTGTCGGCATGCAGAAAATAGAGTATCGAACCGGCGGCCCTGGAGGCGCCGTAGTTCATCTGCGCCGCCCGGCCTTGCTGAGGGGAATGCAGCACGGTTGCCCCCGCAGCAGTCGCCCTTTGAGCCGTGTGGTCGCTGCTGCCGGCATCAACTACCAGCACTTCCAATAGTTTTCCTCCGCCATGATCGAATACGCAGCGCACGGTCCGTGCAATTCGCTCCTGTTCGTTATAGGTTGGGATAACGACACTGATTTGCTTCATACCGTCAGGGAGGATTCCTTGAGATCGGCTTCGGTATCGATATCGTTTAGCTTGGGGAGCAGGGCATACGAAATTTCCTTGTTGCGGAGCTGCTCTGCAGTCCGGGCGTAAACCGAAGCGGTACTCCACTCCTTCAGCTCAAAAAGCTCCGGAAAAAATTGGCTCATCCCAAGCAGGTAGTAACCTCCGTCGGCGGCCGGCCCAATGACGGCTTCGTGGGTTTTCAGCTGCACAAAGGCCTGCCGCAACAGAGAGGTACTAATATCCGGGCAGTCGCTGCCTATAATTACAACCTTCTTAAATCCTTTATCAAAAGCCTGCCTGAAGGCCTCCTGCATCCGCCGGCCCAAATCACGGCCTTCCTGTTGGTGTTTGGTATAGCCCTCCGCCGACCAAAGATCATTATCTGTAATATGATTGGTATACCAGACCTGCCGCGGGATATCTACAGGATCGGCTGCTTGCTTGGTAAGTTGTAGCAGCTGCCGGTAAACTTCCAGGGCCCGCTTATCACCAACCGATGCGGCGAGGCGTGTTTTAACCTTTCCTATTTGAGGATTTTTAGCAAATATTAAAAGACATTCTTTACTCTCATCCACAGTTTTATCCGACCGTTTCTAAATTAGCAGGTAATAGTATGATGCATTGTAATATGCTTTCATCGACGCTTAGGTGGTAGCTCCGCTGCAGCTGCTGCCCGCGGCGGCCGTGCAGCCAAAACAGTGCTGATTGGTTTTAATATACCGATCATTCAGCGCAGGCTCATTCCAGTCACGGATATGCTGTGGAGCACCATCATCTACGGACATCTGCAGCATCTGATTAAAATCGCAATCGTAAAGCTGCCCGTCCCAGCCTATCGAGATTGTATTTCGGCACATCACGCCCCGCGCCGCAGCCGGATTAAAAGAGGTGATCAGCTTATCCATATACTCATCCAGCTCTCCTGCTTGCAGCAGGCTATTTAAAAAGCGACTGATCGGCAGGTTCGTTATGGTCAGGAGATTATTAAAGATGATGTCGTGTTTAGACTTCAGCTGGTGTTTAAAACCCTCCTCCAGCGCCTGCTGGCAACCGGGCAGGCTGGAACCAACGGGATTGTAAACCAAATTTAGTTCTAATCCGGTTTCAGGATTGCCATAGCCCAATGCATTAAGCTTTTTCAAGGCTTCTATCGACTTATCATAGGTGCCGATGCCTCGCTGCTGATCTGTACGTTCACGGCTGTAAAAAGGCAGTGAACAAGTTACCACAACGCCGTTGCGGGCAAAGAATGCGGGCAATCTCTGATATTTGGGTGCAGTAGTCAGAATAGTCAAATTAGACCGAACGATTACCTGCTTATCCATCTTAGAAACTTTTTCTACAAACCAGCGGAAATGGGGATTCATTTCAGGCGCGCCGCCCGTTAAATCCACCGTAGTGGCCGCCGAATGTTTCAAAGCGGAAAGACAATGCTCAAAAGTCTCTTTTTCCATCACCTCCTTACGATCGGGACCCGCATCAACGTGGCAATGCGTGCAGGACATATTGCACATATAGCCCAAATTCATCTGAAATACCTCAATACCCGATGGCTTCAGCGGGTAAAGGTCGATTGCCTCCAGCTTTTCCCGGAATTTGGGTTGCTCACGCAGCCTCGGCGAACCGTTATTAAGCATATTTAGCTGATGGTGCGGATCGGACAGCAGATGGCTTTGTGTTTTTAAAGTCTTAATCATATTTTATGTGCGATTATCTTAATGTGCGTATTAGAGCTATATAAGCTCTATATTAACGATCCAACAACCATCTCCTCCACTTAAAAATGTTCTTTATTGAACAATATCCAGGTTACCTTCTCGTCTATTATATACGAAACCGATGAGCTGCCGGATTGGTTTTTTACCAAACAATATGGAACATTTCTACCTTGACTACACTTTAATATTACCGATATAAACAAAATAACTTTACCAATAACCCATAATTCATTTTTTTATGAAAAAGATAGTTACTGCGATCTTTTTGACAGCATTTTTTAGTATTTCTGCAATATCCGTATCCCATGCCCAACAAGCAAACAAAGGAACGGGCATCGGCTTTATGGTAGGTGAACCAACGGGTTTGAGTCTTAAATCCTGGACGAGTTCAACGAATGCTTTTGATGTTGGTCTGGCCTGGTCACTGGATAGCGATGCTGTCCACATCCATGCCGACTATTTATGGCACAACTTCAATCTGTTCAACGATGTTCAATCGGGTTCGTTGCCTTTTTATTATGGTATTGGCGGCCGGGTAGTATTCCGGGACAATAATGACGCCAAGATAGGAGCCCGCATCCCGGTAGGAATCAACTACCTATTCGACGATTCCCCGATTGGTCTCTTCCTGGAGTTAGCCCCCGTATTTAATGTTGCTCCGGAAACTGATTTTGATATTGAGGGAGGATTGGGCGTACGCTTTTATCTCTAACTTTTCTTAATATCGGTGTAAATATTCAGGTGAAGGATGTTACAATCCTTCACCTTTTTTATATCACAATGGTTTCCCCCTCCCGCACCAGCCGCACATCAATAAAAGCATCCCCGTAACTGCGTTGCAGCTGCTCTTGGCGATGCAGCAGCTTTGCATCCGTTGCTCCGGGATCATGATGCATTAGTGCCAGGCGCTTGACATTATGCCCGGCCGCCACTCTCGCCACTTCCTGCCATGGTGAATGACCCCAGCCTTGTCGATTCCCGTAGCTCTCAAGATCGTATTGCGCATCATGTATCAGGAGATCAGCGCCTACAATAAATGTTGTGAATGTATCCACCCATGAAGTATTCTTCGCATACTTTTCAGAGACAAGCTCATTATCCGGCGCAAAAACAAGCGTTTTCCCATTGAAGTGAAGCTTATATATGGCTGTTCGTGCGCCATGATTAGCCCGCATATATTCAACTCCATACGATCCGTAGGTCCTGAGTTCCTGCGGCTGATCAACAAAATCTAAGTTGGCTTTAAGCATATCCAGTGAAACCGGAAAAAAGGTCTGTCCATGGTAGCTGTTCAAAATATCCCGGCAGCCTCCCAGCTTCTGACGCGGCATGTGAATCGTGAAGTGATTCTCGTCCGAAAAAAAGGGGCGAAAGAAGGGAAAGCCCTGAAGATGATCCCAGTGGGGATGACTAATAAAAACATGCCCCCGCTGCGGATGGTTCTGTCTTGCCAGTTTCTCTCCCAGCTTTCTGATGCCCGTACCGCTGTCCAGAATAAGCAGCTCGTCTGCGTCGGGAAGTGCGATCTGTACGCAGGTAGTATTCCCTCCAAAGGCCATATGGGTTGGATATGGACAAGGCACTGATCCGCGCACCCCCCAGAATGTGCAGCTGACGGATGTGTTGGAACCCATCTTATATTTTTTCGAGATTATCCGTTTTGTGGACCTTCATCCGGCTGCAGCTCTGATAAATATCAGCTCCTTTACTATTCCGTCTTCGCTCTAATATCATCCATCTCCTCGGTCAGAGCTTCCATTTTATGCTCTTTTTTATTGAGCTTGGCCTTGGATTTCTGGATCCTATCTTCCACCTGATCAAGCAAACTATTGCCGCCGCTTGATGGTTTAAAATATGTCTTCTTTTCCTCGAACTGGAGAATCTCTTTTTCCAGCTCACGCGCTTCTTTTTTAACCTTCTTATATTCCTTACGCAATTTCTGAATCTCATTGCGCTCCTTCACGTCCAGGTCGGCCTTGGCCAGTTCCTGGTCGAACTTATCACCTGATTTTGCAGCACGGAACCGATCGTAGATGACATCACAAACCTCGCGATATTGCTTCCACATCTTATTCTTCTGCTTGATAGGCACATAACCGGCATCCTTAAACTTTTCCTGCAGTCCTTTGGCAATATTGACCGCCTCAATAGGATCTTCGTGCTGTCCCAGCTCACGCAGCTCTTCCAGGATTTCTTCCTTCTCTTGGAGGTTTTCCTTTCGCTGTTCTTTTACCTCTTTAAAATGTTCACGGCGGCGATCATAAAACTCATCCATCGCCCCCTTAAACTGTTTCCAAATTTTATTGGATTTTTTTCTGGCCACCGGACCCACAGCCTTCCAGCGATCCATCAGGCTTTGCATCCGGGAGTGCCCCTTATCAAAATCGTCCGTATCTTTTATTTCATGAGCCTGGTCTATCAGTTCCAGCTTTTTCTGATAATGCTGCTCTTCCTGCTCCTTGATCTTATCCTGACTTTCAGCCTTTAGCTCATTAAAAGCATCCGTGGCCGACTTGAAGCGATCCCACAACTTATCTTCAGCGCGCTGAGGCAGATTTCCCACTTTTTTCCACCGGCGATGCAGCTTATTGATTTGCCGGGCCGCCGTTGCAATATCATCGGCCTCGGTCAGGGTTTCAGCCCTTTCAATGAGCTTTTCCTTTTTACTGGTAAACTTATCAACTTTGCTCTGATGATCGGGATTGTATCGATACTTCAGATCATAAAAGTCATCCTGGGCCTGTTTGTAGCGGTCCCATGCCCCATTAGCCTTCTCCTGAGGAACGCGCCCTATCTTCTGCCACTGTCCTGTAAGAGCATCAAACTTCTCATCAATTTCATCCCAGTTTTCAGTTTCATGATCGATAGATTTATTGACCCGTTCCATTTTTTCCAGAACGGTAAGCTTGATCATGAGATTATCTTCCCTTTTCTGGCGCTGCTGCACCAGTCGATCCACTTTATGATCGTTAAAGGTATTTAGCAACTCATTAAAGCGGGTATCAAAATCTTCTCCCTTGCCTGAAGGTATCGCACCCGTGCTGTTCCACTGCCCCTTCATCTGGCTTACTCGCTTGGTGGCCGTCCAGGTTTCGTTAGAAATGATGCCCTCGAACTCTTTGAGCAGTCGTTTCTTGGTTTCAAAATTTTTCTGCTTTTGTTTATTGAGCTCCTCGTAATGCTCCTCCTTGCGCTTTTCAAAATTGTCAGCGGTCCGGGTAAATTTTTGATACAGCTTCGTCATCTCCTCCGAATCGGCTTCGGGCCCGTCCGACCATTTTCGGCTAAGATTGTCGAGTTCCATCGAAACATAGGGCCAATCGTTCTGTTTCCCCAAATCCTGGGCCTTTTTCACAATCGCCTGATAATAGGCTATGGGAGCTTCATCTTCAGCCTTTTCTTTCTCTGAATCACCTGCTGCATGGTCGGTTGGCTCTTCTTGGGAATTTTCGGACTCCGTCGGCAGCGACTCCCCTTCATCATCCTGTGCCTTCTGCTCAACAGCCGTTTTCCGCTCTTCCAGCCTGGATAATAAATCCGCTTTATTTCCGATACAGTCAACCTTTTGAATGGACTTCTGCAGATCAGCCAATGCAGCAGCAGAAGGATTTTCCTGATCAAGCAAGCCTTGGGTTTTATCTGCCATCTCTTGAAAGCTGCTCTTCAATTCCGCCACTTTTTGTTCAACCGCATCTTCCCTAACGTCACAAATCTTTTGGAGCGGCTCGTCTCCCTTTAAAAACAACTCATTTTCTTTAGTCAGAAAAGCATCTTCATCCTCGTACAAATATTCGGATGTATTTTTTTGATCTTCCATAGTCAACTTCACAGAATCCTCAGTTATAACGCTTGGCAATTCAAATTAACGTATATCCAACTCCACAGTGCTAAGCTTAGACAAGATAATATATCTAAATAACTTATAACAATTTCCCGGCTCTAAAAATAATCCATAAAAAAAGCCGGCCTCTTTGAGAAACCGGCTTTCTTATATACTTGCAGCCGAAGATTTACTTATCCCTCATCGTCCTGATCATTTTGATCATAGAAATACACATCCTGTGATGGATAGGGGAAGTTAATGCCTTCATCATCAAATCGTTTTTTAATTTCTTCAGTAAGGTCAAATTTAAGCGCCCAGTAGTTCTCCTTATTCGTCCATGGACGCACATTAACGTTTACCGAGCTGCCGCCCAATTCGGAAACGGCGATTTGCGGAGCAGGATCATCCAGGATGCGATCGTCTTCCGACAGTACCTGGCTAAGCACCTGCTTGGCGTGGTCAATATCATCGTCATATCCAAAGCCGATGACCATATCTACGCGCCGGATGGCATTCGTTGCCATATTCTTAATATTGTTTCCCCAAACATTTGAGTTGGGCATAACAATAGCTACATTATCGAAGGTATTTAGATTTGTTGTTACCAATCCTACCTCTTCAACGTTACCCGAGACTCCGCCAATGTCAACCGCATCGCCCACCTTAAAAGGCCGCATAACTAAAATCATAATACCGGCTGCAAAATCAGCCAACACCCCCTGCCAGGCCATACCAATAGCCAAACCCAGCGCACCCAGTACGGCAACAAAACTGGCCGTTTGGATACCGAAACGTCCCAGTACAGCCATCACGACAAATGCCAAAATTAATATGCGGGCTACATTGGCAAACAGGCGGGTCAGTGTATCATCCAACTTTGGCGAGGCATCGCCCTTCTTCCTGATATAGCTTCGTACCCAGTTAGCTACCATCCATCCTACAATTAAAATTATAATTGCAGAAATAACGTTAACAATATAAGGCCAGGCAATGGCTGTCCATCCGGTCATACTTTCCATATATATCCCACTTTAGTTAGTAATTAATAGTAAGTGATTACTGCTCTTTCTTATTAATATTGAGCCTCACCAACAATTTATCAAAATAACAGTAAAATGCAATTAGGGATTAATCCTCAATGATTGAGCTAATATCAGAGAAGCCGTCTTTTACGTTTTCCCAGAGGCTTTCAGTATCCTTTTTAAGCTCCTCAAAGGTATCCTCGCCGGAATTTTTAATTTTATCGAGCTTGTCGCTGAGTTCCGTTCGCTTTTCTTCAAGTTCCCCCTTTTTTTCGTTGAACCTGGCTTTCAGCTCATCTGACTGCTTATTGCCTTTTTTCTGGAGTTCATTAAGCTGGTTGTTCCACTCCTTGAGCTGTGCTTCCAGTTTCTCGATATATTCTTCTCTTGTAGCCATAACAAATCTATGTAGTGTTAAAAAGATAATCCCGAGAGAATATCTCCCGGGATTTTAGATAAATTTATATTTCTATGCCAGATGACTGCGAAGCATCCAGGCTGTTTTCTCGTGCACATTCAGTCGCTGGGTAAGCAAGTCAACGGTGGCCTCATCATCAGCCGCATCCGCCGGCGGAAAAGCTTCACGCGCGGTGCGCAACACTTTTTCGTTAGCCAGTGCCAGGCGTCGCACCATCTCAAGTGCTTCCGGTTCTTCGGTATCCTCCTCAATGGAGGTCAATTCTTTAAATTCACGAAATGTCCCGGGCGCACGATAACCCAAAGCACGAATACGCTCAGCTATTTCATCAACTGCGGCAGCCAGCCCGTTGTACTGCTGTTCAAATTGTTCATGCAACGAATGAAAAAGTTCTCCCGTCACATTCCAGTGATAATTATGGGTTTTTAAGTATAACATATAAGTGTCGGCCAGTACTTTCGAGAGTTCACCGGCTATCGCCTCGCGATCCTCTGAACCTATTCCAATATTAATTTCCATCATATTTAGCTTCCGTTTAATTAAATGTTTTTAGTATATAACTGTTTATTTATTACAACTGCAAGGTTTTAGTTGTTTCCGGGTTTTAAAAAATTCTGAGAGCAATTCACAAATAAATTGTTTTATATCTTCGACTATCATACGGTATTTTCTTTTGTCTGTTATTCCTGCATTTCTTGACGGAAAGATCAGTAGAATTATTTCCTGGTGCCAATAGATGCTTTTTATCCACGGTATAGGTAGTCCGTGAAGTATGAAAACTTCAGCTCTGTTTTTCCTTTTGCCATCGATAATGATCGATAAGCCGGAGCATATCTGCCGGTATTCTGGCTTCAAATTGAACGCTTTTCCTTTTACGCGGATGTTCTAATTCCAGCCGGTAGGCATGTAAAGCCTGCCGATTGATAAGCTGCTCTTTCTTTTCTTCAGGGGCGTAGTGGCGGTCGCCCACCAGCTGATGACCAATATGCTCAAACTGGACCCGAATCTGGTTTTTAAGGCCGGTATTGAGCTGAATCTCTACCAGGGTATTTTCAACAAACCGTTCTTTTACCCGGTATGTGAGCCGGGCCGGCGTAGCGCCCTCTTCGTTGGGATCAACTACAATATTACGGAAGCCTTTTTTAATAAGTTTTAGATGATGTTCAAGCACGCCCTCGTCCTCTTCCACAAGGCCGCGCACTACGGCCAGGTAGGTCCGTTTGGGCTCATGTTCCCGAAATTTAGTGTACAAATCGTCATAGGCCCGTTTATTTTTGGGAAATACCATGAGCCCGCTGGTATAGCGATCGATGCGGTGCACCGTTGCAACGCGTCCGCCGTGTTTACTCACATATTGATCTACAAGATCGAATAGGTTCTTGGCCTTGCTGTTGGGGATAGGCACTGCCAGCAAGCCGGCCGGTTTATCAACGACAAAAAGATCTTTATCCTGATGAACAATGTAGAATGATCGCTTTTTTGCCATAACAAGCGCCCCGCCAAGGGCCGTTTTATCCTTCTACCCCGTGCACTTCTTTAAGAATGGCCTTAGCATTTGAATCATCAGCCTGCATGACCCGGTGTTGCAAGTTGGTAATAATCTCTTGCTGAGCCTGCTCAAATCCCTCTTCCTTTGCCTGCTTTTTTGTTCCTGTACGAATCAGCTGATAGACATCATCGGCACGGATAATGCTATATAATCCGTCTTCGTTAAAAGCATGTGAGCGGAGCTCTTCGTATTGCTTGAACACGCCCGGAAACTCCTTACTATCATCAACCCGGGTAATAATCTCCACATCCTGAGGACCTTCGGCACTAAGTGGAGTTTTACATAAATAAAAAAACTTGTGTTCGTATTTCATCCGTCAGTAAATTTGTCAGTTCAAGATGTTTATTCGGGATGAAGATAAGAAAAAATAACCAGCTTCTTAACCGGTATTTCCGAATGAACCATCCATTCCAGAGGATACCTATAACTTATTTTGCTTATCAGGGCAATATGTTAACTTTGCATATAACCAATATGAATTTGGGGATTCCATCAGCACGGGCTGCCATCAGCTATTATCTTATTTATGGTGACTACCACTGGAATTCCTGCTATTAGGCCTTTTTAAAGCAATGAAAGAATGGCTTAAGAAAACATTTAAAATCGTCGATTGGCTGCCTTCCTATAATCAGTCAAAGTTTAAGGCCGACCTGGCAGCGGGGCTAACTACCGGAATTATGTTTATTCCCCAAGGCATGGCCTACGCCGTCATTGCCGGCGTTCCGCCCATTTATGGCCTCTATGCCGGGGTCATCCCCCTTCTGATATATCCGCTGCTGGGCACTTCCAAAAATCTATCGGTGGGTCCGGTAGCCATCGATATGCTGATTATTGCAGCGGGGGTAAGCCTGCTGGCCGAGCCTAACACCTCGGAGTATATTGGGCTGGTTATTCTGCTTACGATGATGTCGGGGGCAGTGCAGCTGATCATGGGATCGATGCAGCTTGGAGCGGTTCTCAATTTTTTCTCGCGTCCCGTCATTGCCGGCTTTACACTGGCTGCACCTCTCATCATAGCGTTTTCGCAGCTTAACTATCTGCTGGGCATTGACCTTACCAGCTCACAGTATATCATCGACATTATTAAAGAGGTCTTTTTGAAGGCCGATCAGATGCACCTGCCCACATTGCTCTGGGGTGGAGCGGCTATTCTTAGCCTTGCTGCCGTTAAATATCTGCGCTCCCGATTCCCCGCTTCGGTTATAATTCTGGCAATCGGTATATTGGCGGCATGGTTTTGGAATGCCGCAAACCTGGGCATTCATCTGGTGGGAGATATTCCCCAGGGGTTACCTATGATTTCGCTGCCTGAACTAAATTTTGAGAATCTGCGTGAACTGCTCCCTACGGCGCTGACACTGGCTTTGGTTCAGTTTATGGTCGTTGCCTCTCTCGGGCGCACTTTTGCCAAGCGGCATAATTATGTGATCGATGCCAACCACGAGCTGGTAGCTATTGGAGCCTCCAATTTTTTAGGAAGCTTCTTCCAATCAATCCCCGTGTCGGGCAGCTTCTCGCGATCGGCCGCATCCGAACAGGCCAATGTGCAAACGCCCATGGCCAACGTCATCACCTCAAGCGTGATCATTGCCACCCTGCTACTGCTTACGCCCATTTTTTATTATCTGCCGATGCCTATTCTGGCAGCCATTATTATTGTTTCTGCACTGAATCTGATCGATATAGCTGAGTTTAAATTTCTGTTTACTACTAAAAAAAGTGAGGGCTTAATTGCCGCATTTACCGCTGTTTGCACGCTTTTTATCGGCATTCAGGAGGGCATTTTGCTGGGTGTAGTTGCCTCGATGGTTAACATTTTGTACAGATACAGCAGGCCGAATGTAGCAGAATTGGGACTCATCCCGGGTACCCGGCTATTTCAGGATATCGACCGCAACAAAAATACTCAATCCATCGATGGTATTCTTATCCTCCGTGTTGACGCCTCTTTCTCCTTTGTCAATGCCGACTACTTCCGTAACTATATCATCGAGAAAACGCGCCGGCGAAACAACCAAACACGCTACGTTATTATCGATGGCAGCAGTATAAATACGCTGGACACAACGGCTGTAGATCAATTAAAAACAATGATCAGCACCCTTAAAAAATGGAATATAGAACTGTTTATCACCGGCTTAAAGGGGCCCGTGCGAGATGTGATCAACAAATCGGGCATGCACCGTTTTCTGGGTGATGGCCACTTTTTCCGCGAGCCGCATGAAGCCGTAACGCACCTCCTGAAAATGATGGATCGTGAAGATGAAACCTCCCGGCTGACTGTCTATGAAGAGGAAGTTGATAATGTACAGTCTGACAAAAAAGGATGACAGGATGCTGCCTGCTTTTCCCGCTACCAATCTATCCTCTTGTTTTAAAAATATATCGTGGAGCATATACTGTTAGCGTAGCTCCGCGTGCCAGCATAAACAAGGTCATGGCCAGCCAGATAGCATGGTTGCCCAAATAAGGCGTTCCGATGAAGTAAGCCGGAAGAAATACGGCCAGTGTAGCAATAATCATTGAGTTCCGCATGGGCGGTGTTTCTGTTGCACCGATAAAGATGCCGTCCCAGATATAACCAAAGCTGCTGACGGCCGGACCGGCTATCGTCCATGCAAAAACAACCATTGCAGCTTCAATAACAGGCTGCTGATCGGTAAACAACCGCAATATATCTCCGCCCCAAAAAGCATAACCGGCAGAAGCGACCAGGCCTATGCCGATGCCCCAGAGGAAGCAATATTTCACCGCTTCCATTAATTGAGTTTGTTTGCCCGAACCTTTATACCGGCCAATCAAACTTTCAGCAGCAAAGGCAAAGCCGTCGATTCCATACGAGACCATCATCCAAAGCTGGAGTAAAATAGTATTAGCGGCCAAAATGACGTCGCCAAAGGAAGCTGACTTGGCTGTGAAGAAGGAAAAGGTAAAAATAAGGCAGAGCGTGCGTATGAAGATGTCACGATTAACCGTAAGGAATTTTTTTAACGCCTTCACCTCCAGGAGCATTTCGTGCACATAGGCCTGCAACCATGAGCGGTATTTTACAACTAACAGCATTAGAGCTAAAGCCAGTCCTACATAACGCGCAATCAGCGTTCCCCAGGCAACGCCATCCACGTTCATGCCCACATATTGCACAAAATAGACATCCAGTATAATATTAACCGCATTTAATACTACGGTTACAATCATAGGATAGCGTGCGTTTTGCATCCCCAAAAACCAGCCGTTAATGGCATAAAGACTGAGGGTGGCCGGGGCCGTAAAAATACGGATATTAAAGTAGATTCGGGTATATCGCTCTACCTCGGGAGAGGCACCTACCAGCCAGAGGCTAAAATCGGCAATCCACACCTGCAGCAGCAGAATAAGCAGGCTGAAGGTGCCGGCTACCGCCATGGCACGGGCCAGCGTCATCATGCTTTCGGTTTTGTTATCTTTACCAAAAGCCTGCGCCGTAATGCCGGTGGTGCCCATCCGCAGGAATCCGAAGCCCCAGAAGATAAAGTTAAATATCATGCCTCCCAGCGCAATGGCCCCCAGGTAGTAGGCCTCCTCCAGGTGACCGATAAGCGCAGTATCTACCGCTCCCAGCAAGGGAACCGACAGGTTACTGATGATGTTCGGGATAGCAAGATGTAAAATTTTTCGATTCAAACAGCTACAAGACTTTAGTAATTTGTGACATATTCATTATAGATACGATGCCAAACCTTCTTTAAAAGGCGCTCGACAAATTCCAATCCGAATAAAACGATAATAACTATAATGATAAAGGTAGTTGCCAATTCTATGGCAGATGATTTTTGTTATTTTAAACATTTTCCGCATCGTCACATATAAAGATTGATAAAACATTCGCACAAATCCCCTTTATCATGGAAATTAGTTATTGGAAAAGCCGCTGGCAAAAAAATAAGACCGGCTGGCATCTCGATCACGTATATCCTTATCTGGTGAAATTCTGGCCTGCCCTTTCCTTATCTGATGGAGCAACGGTCTTGGTGCCACTCTGTGGAAAAAGCCGCGATGTATTATGGCTGGCCGATCAGGGATTCCAGGTGATTGGCGTTGAGGCCTCGGCTGC